>JBCCHV010000014.1 GCA_039028635.1 Acidobacteriota bacterium | reverse complement strand
CGGGCCGAGTGGCCCGCCGTTCGAGGTCCTCCCGGATCTGCTAGCGACCGGGCCCGAGAGGGCCCGGCGGCGGCAAGAGCCGCCGAGGTCGGGGGTGTGGCCGCACGACATGTGCGTGCGGCCGAGGGGGGCGCCTCTAGCCCCCCTGAGACAAACAGCTAGCAGCGTTGGAAAAGTCGCGAAGCGGACTTTTTCAGCAGTCTGCTAGTGGTCTTCCTGGATCTTCTCGCCGACCTCTTCGATCGCCTCGCCGGCGTCCTCGATCACCTCGCCGGTGGTATCGATGGCGTTGTCCACGGCCTCTCCAGCGGCATCGGTGGCATTGTCGATCGCTTCGCCGGCGGCATCGATGGCGTCGTTGGCAGCCTCGCCCATCTCGTCGACGCCTTCCTCGACCGTTTCGATGGCGTTACCGACGTCTTCCTTCACCGCATCGGCGGCACTGTCGGCCGCATCGGAGGCGTGGTCACGGGCTTCCGGGCTGCAGCCGACGAGGGCCGTCGCGGCGAAAACCAGGGCGAAAATCGTGAGCGTGCTCAAGATCTTTTTCATTGTCTCAATCTCCCTTTGGCAGGCAAGTTTCTTAACCTAATCCCCAACAAAATCAAAGGAATCGGCGTTCGATTGGCGTGTGCGGGAACGCCGTGGTCGCATCTTCATACGTGTAGCGGACCAACGAAGGCGGGGAGTATACCACCCGGTTGTGAAGCCCCCCGGGGTGGCCTACTGGTTCTCCTCTTCCTCTTCCCGGCGGTAGGCGTTCAACCGGTTGTAGAGCGTCTTGAGGCTGACTCCCAGGACATCCGCGGTCTTGCGCTTGTTGCCGTCGAAGTAATCGAGGGTGGCCAGGATCAGCTCACGCTCGACGTCCGCGATCGAGGACCCGAGGCGGAAGTGGAGGGAGCGTCCGGAGTGAGCCCGGCCACCGATTTCTTCCGGCAGGCAGCGGGGGTCGATCTCGGCGTGGTCGGAGAGGATGTGGGCTCGATGCACGACGTTCTCGAGCTCGCGGACGTTCCCGGGCCACTCGTGACCCTCGAGGACGGCGATCGATTCGGCGCTGAAGTATTTCTCGCTGCCGGTTTGACGATTGAGACGGGCCAGGAAGAGCTCCGCCAGCAAGGAAATGTCCTCACCGCGCTCGCGCAGCGGCGGCATGTGGATCGGGAACACCGACAGGCGATAGCTCAGGTCCTGCCGCAGGTGTCCCGACTCGACGGCTCCTTTGGGCGTTTGCGAGGTGGTGGCGATGACTCGCGTGTCGACCTCGACCGGCTGGTCGCCTCCGATGCGGAGCAAAGTGCCGGTTTCGAGAACGCGCAGCAGCTTCGACTGCAGCTCGATCGGCATTTCGGTGATTTCGTCGAGCAGCAGGGTGCCCCCATCGGCGCGCTCGAAGTGGCCTTTGTGCAGTCGGCTGGCGCTGGGAAAGCCGCCCACCTCGTGGCCGAAGAGCTCGCTCTCGATGAGCGCCGGCGAGAGGGCGCCGCAGGACAGCGGCAGGAAGGTGCCGCCGGCCCGCTGGCTGAGCAGGTGGATGGTCTGAGCGGCGAGGTCCTTGCCGGTTCCGCTGTCGCCAGTGAGGAAGACGATGGCCCTGGTCGGTGCCACCCGCGCAATCTTCTCGAAGACGCTGCGCATCGGAGCGGAGCAGCCGTAGAGAAGGCCCAACCGGTTCTCCTCGACCGGTTCGGGGGGCGACGCGGCAAGGGCTTCGGCCATGATGATGTCCTCGATCAATGAAAACGCGGTGGCGACGGCTCGACCTGCTGAGGGCAGAGCGGACGGGACACTCGGCGGACCCTCCCGGAGGTGGGTCATGGGGCTCGTGAGACGCGGGTTCGATCGCGATGTTGTGGAAGGAGTGTACCGGCTTCGATGGGCGAAAGTCGAGCTGATGGATCGCCTCCGGCTTGCTCCCGGAGGACGGGATCGGGCCAGGTGCCATGAAACACAAGGGGCCCGCCGAAGCGGGCCCCCGAAGCCTGTCGCAGGAAGGCCGATCTAGCCGTCGCGACCGGCGGGGCGCTCGAAGAGCACGGGGTCGACCTCGCCATTGACCTCGACGCTCTCCATGGTGACGGTGGCGGAGACCTTGCCGTCGAAGGCGTCGACCGACTTCCAGGGCATGGTGAGTGCGCCGGCCGAGCGGAAGTCGCTGTAGGTCTTGACGACTTCACCGGGAGCACCGCCCGGGCCGTTGCCGCGGTAGGCAGCGCCGACGATGCGACCGTTCGCGGGATCGATGTGCAGCGTCGTCACCGTGCCATCGGATTCGATCTGCACCTTCTCGACTGCCGTGCCGGCGTGCTGGTCAGCGCCCAGGGCGACCGCCTGGAAGCCGTCCGCGGTGCGCTTCTGCAGCAGGGTCAGAGTGTTGCGGGCGAGGGAGGACTTCATCTGCGCGAGCTGCGGCCCGGCGAGGTCGAGCACTCCCTGGGGGGTTTCCGAGAAACCCTTGTCGCCATTCAGCACGACGGCCATCTTGCCGACCGGCAGGATGGCCTCCTGGCGGTAGCGGTTCGGGTAGTCGAAGATCGCCTTGAAGCCGACCTCGAACTCGCCGGCCGGCGTCACCTGCACCAGGGTACCGGCGGCCTCGAGGGTCTCGACACCGTCGACGGCACTGGCACCGCCCATCGCTTCGACGGCCTTCTCGAGCAGGGCGGCGGCCTTGGCGACACCCTCCTCCGTCGCCTCGGCCTTGTCCGCCGCCGGCTCCGGAATGGTGATGTCGAGGGCGGTGACCTCACCGTAGGTCTCGAGGGGCTTGTCGCGTCCCTCCGAGGGACCCACCACGATGATCGCCATCTCGTCCGGTCGGATGTGCTTCGCCGCCGCCTCGCGGACCTGCTCGATGGTCACCTTCTCGATCGCCTGGCGATAGCGCTCGGTACGGTCCAGGGGGTAGCCGTAGTACTCGTAGATGAGCTGCTGGTTGAGGATCTTGCGCGGCGAGTCGAACTGGAAGACGTAGGAGTTGAGAATCGCCGTCTTGGCGCGTTCGACCTCCGCCTCCGTCGGCGGCTTGGCGGTCATGTTGCGCGCCTCTTCGAGCAAGGCTTCGATGCCCTCGCCGGTGGTCTCCGTCTTGGTGGTCATGAACATGAAGAAGATGCTGGCGTGGTCGTAGGCGCTGGTCACCGAGCCGGTGACCGCATAGGCCAGTCCCTTGGTCGAGCGCACGTTGTTGAACAGGCGCGACGAGAAGGAGCCCGAGAGCACGCTGTTCATCACCTCGACGGCGTAGAAGTCGGGGTCGTCCTTGCGGATACCGAGATGGCCCATCGAGATGCTCGACTGGGTCATGTCGTTCTTCTCGATGTAGTAGACCCCCGGACCCGGTCCGCGGCCCTCCGGCACGGTCGCGTCGGTGCGCTGCGGGCCGCGCGGCCAGTCACCGAAGACGGCGCGGATCTGCTCCATCACGGCGGCCGTTTCGAAGTCTCCGACCAGGCCGAGGATGATGCGCTCCGGGTGGAAATCGCGCTGGTGCCAGGCCACCAGGTCGTCGCGGCTGACGTCGGCGATGGACTGGTATGTCTCGGTGCGGGCGTAGGGCGAGTCGGCGCCATAGACGACCTTGTTGGTCTCCCGGAAGAGGATTCCCTGCGGATTGTCGTTTTGCCGCGAGATGGCGGTGTTGACCTCGTTCTTGGCCAGGTCCAGCTTGTCGGCGGCGAAGGCCGGCCGGCGCCGCACGTCGGCGAGGGCGGCGAGGACCTGCGGGAAGTCATCCTTGAGGCAGCTCATGGACACCCTGCCGAGGTCGTCGCTGATCGACGATTCGATGCTGGCGGCGATGCCCTCGAGGTACTGGTCGAGCTCGTCGCCGGTGCGCTCGCCGCTCCCGCCGGTGCGCAGCACGTCGCCGACGAGCTGCGCCAGGCCGACCTTGTCCGCCGGCTCGTGACGGCCGCCGGTGCGCACCATCGCGATGCCCTCGATCAGCGGCAGCTCGTGGTCCTCGACCAGCATGATCACCATGCCGTTGGCGAGCTCGAAGCGCTCCGGCTGGGGAATGTTGAAGTCCGGCAGGGCTGGGTACTGGAGCTGGTCTACGGTCGGGACCTCGGCCACCAGGGTGGAGGTCAACAGCAGGCAGGGTAGGGCGAGAAGCTTGGCAAGTTTCATGATCTCGTTCTCCCGTACCTAGCGGCCTGCGCCGGCTTCTTCGGTCGTCGTCTCGATGTAGGCGACGGTCCGGTTGTTGGTCTTGAAGGTCTCGTTGGCGACGCGACGGATATCCGCCGGCGTCACCGCTTCGAGGCGGTCGATGCTGCGGAACAGCTCGCGCCAGTCGCCGAACAGGGCCTGATAGGTGGCGAGCTGGAAGGCCAGCCCTTGGTTGCTGCGCAGACCGCGAATTAGATCGCCCTTGGCGCGGGTCTTGAAACGCTCGAGCTCCTCGGCACTGACGTCTTCGGTCTTGAGGCGCTCGATCTCCTCGCGTAGCTGGCCCTGGAAGTCTTCCAGGTCGGCTTGGCGGGACGGCACCACCAGAGCGGTCCATAGATTGGGATAGCGCGATCCCGGGAAGCCGGTGAAGGTCTGCACCGTCACGGCGACCTGCTCGTCGCGGATCAGGCGACGGTGGAGACGCGAAGTGCGACCGTTCGACAGGATGTCGTCGATGGCGTCGAAGACCGGCTGGTCCGGGTGGGTGTTCTCGGGCTTGTGATAGCCCTCGAGGTAGATCGGCTGGGCCTTCTCGACCAACCGCACGGTGCGCTCACCGAGCTGCGGCGGCTCGACGGTGCGCAGCGGCGACGGCCCCTTGCGGGCCGGGATCCGTCCGAAGTAGCGCTCGAGCTGGGGAATCAGGCGTTCGGCGTCGACGTGGCCGACCACCGCCGTGATCATGTTCGAGGGCGCATAGTAGGTCTGGAAGAACTCGCCGGCGTCGGTCATGGTGAAGGCCTGCAGGTCGCTCGGATAGCCGACCACCGGCTGCTTGTAGGTGTGGGCCGAGAAGGCGGTCATCAGGAACTGCTCCACCAGCCGGCCGATGGGCTGACTCTCGGTGCGCAGGCGACGCTCCTCCTGCACCACGTCGCGCTCCTGGTAGAACTCGCGAAACACCGGATTCGAGAAGCGGTCCGACTCGAGGAGGGTGAAGAGCTCGGTGCGGTTGGCCGGCAGGGAGTAGAAGTAGCCGGTCCAGTCGGTGTTGGTGAAGGCGTTCATGCCGGTGCCGCCGGCGCGCTCGACGATCTCGTCGAAGGCGTTCTGGACGACGTACTGCTGGGCCTCCTCCTGACGCTCCTTGAAGGCTTTCTCGAGCTCTGCCAGGCGCGCCTCGTCGGCCTTGCCGGACAGGCGCTCGTCCTGCCAGGCGAGATAGGCGGCTTCGAGGGCCTCGAGGGCCTTGGCTTCGGCATCGTAGTCGGTGGTGCCGATCTCGCGGGTGCCCTTGAAGGCCATGTGCTCGAACATGTGAGCCAGCCCGGTGATGCCGGGAAGCTCTTGTGCCGAGCCCACCTTGACGATGGTCGCGAAGGAGAAGACCGGTGCCGTCGGCCGTTCGACGATCAGGAAGGTCCAGCCGTTGTCGAGGGTGTGGACGGTGGTCTTCTTTTCGAAGGAGGCGAGGTCCTGGGAGACCGCCGGCAGCGCCAGGAGCAGGGCGGCCGCCAGGACCAGGAGCCGTCGGTCGAAGAGCGACAGGGGTCGAATCATAGATACCTCGTTCAGACAGTCAATGGGCCGCGATGCGGCCGAGATGGGAAAGCTCGGCGTCGTTGCCGGCCTTCGAAGCGAGTACGACGCTTGGGTGCGAGACAAGCTGCGGTGCGGGTCGTGCCCAGGAGCCTTGCGGCCGGGGTCGCGAAAGCTCGAACGGTCATCGGAAATTTCCGGCTGGTGACCGGTCGCCGGTGCTCTCGCGGTTGTCGGACTTGCACCTCAGACTGAGACGGAAGGCTCGGAACGAGCTCTCCTCAGGACAGTACGAGCTTCAAGGAGGCTGAGTTTATCGCAGCGCCGGCGGCCGTGGACGCCTCGTCGGCGCTGCGCCGAAGGTCGCCTCAGGCCGAAACGCTCTCGCTGCGGTCGCCGGAGAGAATGCGCCAGCCAATCACCTTCTCGTCGATCTCGCGCAGGCGGTGGGCGATCAAGCGGCAGAGGAGCTGCAGGAATTCGAGGGCGGCGGGGCTGTCGTAGGACAGGATCTCCTGCACCGCCGACTGGTCGAGGGTGAGCACCGTGGCGGAGCCGCCGTGGGGGCGGGCATCGGCGGAACGGGGCTCGCCGTCGATCAGGGACATCTCGCCGAAGAACTCGCCGCGGCCGAGAATGGCCAGGCCTTCGTCGCCACCGCCGGCGATGAACTTCGAGATCATCACCTGGCCATCGAGGACGATGTGCATCTCCTGGCCTTCGTCGCCCTCGCGGAAGATGAAGGAGCCCTGGGGGTAGCTGCGTTCGCGCGAGAAGGTGGCCAGCGTCATCAGCTCGCGCCGCGACAGGCCCTGCTCGCGAAACAGCCGGATCTTGGCGTTGGGATCGACCTTGACCTGGCGCGCTCCGACCACGTCTTGGCGCCGCAGGCGCAGGAAGTTCTCGGGCAGAGCGCCGGGGTCGAAGAAGCTCTGCAACTGGCCGTTGGTGGCGCGCAGCTTGCGCGACAGACCGTGCCAGAAGGTCCAGTGGAGCTGGACGCCGAGCTCCGGATGACGCTCGATCACCAGGTCGAGGGTGTCGGCGTCAAGGCGCATCAGGGTCGCCGCGGTGACCGCGTAGGCGGTTCCGGAGCGCTCCAGGCCGGTGATGTAGCCGGCTTCGCCCAGCAGGTCGCCGGTCTGCAGCGTGCCGAGGCGGAAGGTGCCGTAAGAGGTCTCCCGCCGGATCTGGATCTCACCCTGCTCGAGCCAGAAAATGTCGCGGCCATAGCTGCCGTGGTGGAAGAGGCTGGTGCCGGCTTCGACCTCTTCGCTACGGCAGGCGGCGGAGAGCTCGAAGATTTGATCGTCGCCGAGGTGCTCGAGCATCGGAATGCGCCGCAGGCGACCGGCCAGCGCCAGGCGGCTGCCGGTGGTCGGGGGCGGAGTGGGGCGCTGCGGGGCGAGATCCTCGGCCTCGAGGCCGTGCTCTTCGAGAAAGCGCTCGCGGCGCCACTCGAGGCGGTCGAAGGCGATCTGCAGGTGGGCGCGCCGAGCCTGGAAGGCCTGCGAGAGCTGGCGGTTGTCCCACTCGAGGACCTTGCGCAGGGTTTGAATCCGTCGCCGCAGACGCTCGCTCTTCTTATCCGAGTTGCGAGGCGTCAAGAGAAAGGCCTGGATGGTGGCTTCGAGGGCCTTCTCGAGCTCGTGACAGCCATACTCGGCCCGTCCCAGCAGCTCGGCGGCGTCGCCGTCGAAAGGGTCGAGGCGCAGGCTGTGGCCCAGCTCTTCGGCGGCGACGGCGAAGTCGCGGCCCTCGAAGAGCAAGCGGCCGTGCAGTTTGTGCAGCCCCGGGCTGGCGAGATCCCGGGCGCGGGCCACCTCGAGGCATTGCTCGGCGCGCTGCCGTTGATTGTTCTCGAGATAGATCTCGGCCAGGCCGCGAAACTGGGCGGCGTCGATGGCGTGGCGCCGCAGTTGCTCGCGTAGCTGCTCCCGGAGGCTCGGCGGTCGCCCCTTGGGATCGGCCTGACGCTGGCTGCGTCGAACCTCGGCGAGGGCGACCTTGGCGCCGACATGGGTGGGGTCGAGGCGCAGGACGACGCGCAGCAGCTCGCCGGCCTCTTCCGGCAGATCGTCTCGGCGCAGCGAGGCCGCGAGGTTGAGGAGCTGGTCGATCTCGGGGCGATGATCCATGACGATTCGGGGTGGATCGGAAAGCGTCGCGGCCTGATCGCGGCGATGCCGATCGCAGCCATAGATCGTACCAGGACACGGGTCGGCGAGCTCCGCGAGGGTTACCGCGGCGGAGCTCGCGGAACTCCGCCGGGCGAGCGTTGGGCGCGACTTCCGGCGGCGAACCGGAGTCGCCGCCCGGCGCTGCCGGCATCCAGTCCATGGCCTGCTGGTGCGCGGCGCTGAGCGAGTCATGTTGCCTCGGCTATAAGCCGTGGCCTAAAATCACCGGCGGTGGAACCTCATCGAGAAGGCCGTGCCAATGTGCTAGAAGACTCCGTGCTGCAAGAGGAGCTCGAGGCCGGACTGCATCTCTGCCGCCTTGAAGAGTGGGAGCGCGGCCTCGAGGTGCTGGCCGCCCTGGCCGAAAAGCACGAAGGCCTGCCGGGTGTTTTCTACTCCTACCTCGGCTACGGCATGGCGCTGCAGGAAAACCGCATTCACGAGGGCCGGCGTCTCTGCCGACACGCCATCAAGGTCGAGTTCTACCGTGCCGAGAACTACTACAACCTCGCCCGCACGGAGATGCTGGTGCACAACCGTCGCGCCGCCTGGCGGGCTCTCGAAAAGGGCTTGGCGGTCGAGGCCGAAAACCCGCGCCTGCTCGCCCTGCAGCGCGAAATGGGCCAACGCCGGCCGCCGGTGCTCGGCTTCTTGCCGCGCTCGAATCCCTTCAATCGCGCCCTCGGCTTCGTCCGGCATCTCTTTTCCTAAGGGGGGCTAAAGGCGCCCCCCTCGAGCCTGCGCGGCCCGGCGACGCACATGTCGTTCGCTCTCACCCCCGACCTCGGCGGCTCTCGCCGCCGCCTCGCGCTTCCTGCGCTCGGTCACGAGGTGCTGAGTAGCACCTCGCGTCTTGCAACAAGGGGCTGACGTGTTGAGTCAGGGCGAGAGGCTCACTCTCGACAATCTCGTCTAAGGGCCACCATCCAGAGCAGCGGTGTGCTACCCAGCACACCGCTCCCGAGGGCGAAGCCCGGGGCGGCGGCGGAAGCCGCCGAGGATGGGGGTGAGCCCGCACGACATGTGCGTGCGGGTGAGGGGGCGCCTTTAGCCCCCCCGAAAAGAAACCGCAAGAGGAGCCGGAGCGGATCGCTCCGGCTCCTCTTGTCACAGGACGGTCACGGCCACGTCGCCAACCCGTTGTCCCCTCTGAGTACTTTTTCAGTGCCCGGGCCGCTCGTCGGTTCGGCTGCTCTCTGAGTCCGCCCTCGCCTGTTCCGGCGGGCCTTGTGCAGATCCGCAATGCTGAAACTTCTGGAACCCCAGATTCGGAGGAATGCCCTGATGAAGAAGATGTTCGTCCTGCTCACCTTGGTCGCCTTCTGGACGGCCCCGGCGGCGCTCGCTCAGCGCGACCAGATCAAGATCGTCGGCTCGTCGACGGTTTACCCCTTCGCGACCAAGGTGGCCGAGCAGTTCGGCCGCAAGTCGACCTTCAAGACGCCGGTGGTCGAGAGCACCGGCTCCGGCGGTGGTCTCAAGCTCTTCTGCTCGGGTGTCGGCGTCGAGCACCCGGACATCACCAATGCCTCGCGTGCGATCAAGGCCTCCGAGGTCGAGCTCTGCAAGGGCAACGGCGTGACCGACATCACCGAGATCAAGATCGGTTACGACGGCATCGTGGTGGCCAACTCGAAGAAGGGTGCCAAGCTCGACCTGACTCGCAAGCAGATCTTCCTCGCCCTGGCGAAGGAGGTCCCGGCCGGGGACGGCAAGCTGAAGGCCAATCCCTACAAGAAGTGGAGCGATGTCGACCCGTCGCTGCCGAACGTCAAGATCGAGGTCCTCGGCCCGCCGCCGACCTCCGGCACCCGCGACGCCTTCGCCGAGCTGGCGATGGAGGGCGGCTGCAAGAAGTTCGACTGGATCAAGGCCCTCAAGAAGCAGGACAAGAACCGCTACAAGGCCATCTGCCACGGCGTCCGTGAGGACGGCGCCTACGTCGAGGCCGGCGAGAACGACAACCTGATCGTGCAGAAGCTCGAGGCCAACCCCAACGCCCTCGGCGTCTTCGGCTTCAGCTTCCTCGACCAGAACCGCGACAAAATCCAGGGCAGCAAGGTCGATGGCGTGGTTCCCACCTTCGACAACATCTCCGACCAGTCCTACCCGGTGTCGCGTCCGCTCTTTTTCTATGTCAAGAACGCTCACGCCGATGTCATCCCCGGCATCCGTGACTTCGTCAAGGAGTTCACCAGCTCCGGCGCCATGGGCGACGAGGGCTACCTCTCCGAGCTCGGTCTGATTCCGCTGCCGAGCGGTGAGTATGCCGGTGTCAAGCAGGCGGGTCTCACCCTGTCGAGCAACGTCGGTCGCTAAGCGATTCCTTCGGGCGAAGGGCGGTCCCTGGTGGACCGCCCTTCCCTTCGATCTCCCACCATGAAGATTCTGCTGCTCCTCGTCGCCCTGCTGGCGTTCTCGGTGGTGGCCCATCGCCTGGGCCGCAGCCGCGCTCTGGCCGGTGCTTCGAGCGTCCGGGACCTGCACTCGCTGCCCGGCTACTACGGCCTCTACGCCGCCCTCTGGTGCGCCCTGCCAGCCCTGCTGTTGGTCCTCTGCTGGATCTCCCTGGAGCCGGCGGTGGTCGAGCGCATGACCATCGAGGCCCTGCCCGAGGAGAGTCGCGAGCTCGACGACGCGCGCCTCGGGCTGCTGGTCAACGACATCAAAAATCTCGCCTCCGGCAACATCGTCAGCCGCGAGGTCGATCCCGCCCTGCAGGCGGCGGCGGATCACTACAGCCGGCTGCGTCGCACCGCCTTCATGGCCCTGGTGTCGATCGTCGCCCTGCTGGCCTGCGGTGGCTTCTTCTGGGCGTTCCGGCGCATCTCGCCCCGCCTGGCGGCGATCCATCGCGTCGAAAGGGTGGTCCGTGGCCTGTTGATGCTGGGCTCGGCGATCGCCATCCTGACCACCGTCGGCATCGTCCTGTCGCTGCTCTTCGAGTCGATCCGTTTCTTCCAGCGGGTGCCGATGAGCGAGTTCCTGTTCGGCCTCGAATGGAGCCCGCAGACCGCATTGCGCGCCGACCAGGTTGGTGCCAGCGGCGCCTTCGGTGCCATTCCGCTGCTCACCGGCACCCTTCTGGTGAGCGCCCTGGCGATGAGCGTGGCGGCCCCCGTCGGGCTGCTGTCGGCGATCTACATGGCCGAGTACGCCAGCGATCGCGCCCGCAAGGTGCTCAAGCCGGTGCTCGAGATCCTCGCCGGCGTGCCCACCGTGGTCTACGGCTTCTTCGCCGCCCTGACGGTGGCGCCGGCGATTCGGCGCTTCGGCGAGTCGATGGGGCTCGATGTCGCCTCGGAGAGCGCTCTCGCCGCCGGCGCGGTGATGGGCGTGATGATCATTCCCTTCGTCTCATCCCTTTCGGACGACGTCATCACGGCCGTTCCTCGCGGCCTGCGCGAGGCCTCTTACGGCCTCGGCGCTACCCAGAACGAGACCATTCGCCGAGTGGTCTTCCCGGCCGCCCTGCCGGGCATCGTCGGCGGCCTGCTGCTGGCCGTGTCGCGCGCCATCGGCGAGACCATGATCGTGGTGATGGCCGCCGGTCTGGCCGCCAACCTGACGATCAATCCTCTCGAGGCGGTGACCACCGTGACGGTTCAGATCGTCACCCTGTTGGTCGGCGATCAGGAGTTCGAGAGCGCCAAGACTCTCTCCGCCTTCGCCCTCGGCCTGCTGCTCTTCATCGTCACGCTGGTGCTCAACGTCATCGCCCTGCGGGTGGTGCGCAAATATCGGGAGCAATATGACTGAGCCGAGCGCCACCCTGCGCCATCCCCTGCTGCAGACGGACGCCATCGCGGCGCGGATGAAGAAGCGCTATGCGGCCGAGAAGCGCTTTCGGCTGCTCTGCATGCTCGCCATCGCCGCGGCGGTGCTCTTCCTGATCCTGCTCTTCGGCGACATCCTGCGCAAGGGCTACACCGCCTTCCTGCAAACGGAGGTGCGTTTCGACGATCTCTACTTCGATCCGACGCTCCTCGATCCTCTCGGCACCGGCAGCGAGGAGAGCCTGCGGGCGGGAGAGTACGTCGCTCTCTGGCGCCAGCCGATCAAGGCCCAGTTCCAGCCCGAAGGGCGCCAGGCCCGCCGCCAGCTCTATGGCCTGGTGAGCGGCGGTGCCGAGTTCGAGCTGCGCGATCGGGTGCTGGCCGACCCCTCCCTGGTCGGCCAGCAAATGTCCGTCTGGCTGCCGGCTTCGGACGACGTCGACATGCTGCTCAAGGGGCACATCTCGCGTGACCTGCCGGAGGACGAGCGCACGGTCACGGACCAGCAGATCGCCTGGATCGATCAGCTCGCGAGCGAGGGGCGCATCGTGCGCCGCTTCAACACTCGCTTCTTCACCAGTGGCGACTCGCGGGATCCCGAGATGGCGGGCATTCTCGGCGCTGTCATCGGCTCCGGCCTGACCCTGATGGTGACCCTCGTGCTGTCCTTCCCGATCGGCGTGGCGGCGGCCATCTATCTCGAGGAGCTGGCGCCCAAGAACCGCTGGACGGATCTCATCGAGGTCAACATCAACAACCTGGCGGCGGTGCCCTCGATCGTCTTCGGTCTGCTCGGATTGGCGGTCTTCCTCAACTTCTTCGGCCTGCCGCGCTCGGCGCCGCTGGTCGGCGGCATGGTGCTGTCGCTGATGACCCTGCCGACGATCATCATCGCGGCGCGCACGGCGATCAAGGCGGTGCCGCCGTCGATCCGCGAGGCCGCCTACGGCCTCGGCGCGAGTCGCCTGCAGGTCATCCAGCACCATGTGCTGCCGCTCGCCCTGCCGGGGATTCTCACCGGCACCATCATCGGCATGGCGCAGGCCCTCGGCGAGACCGCGCCGCTGCTGATGATCGGCATGGTGGCCTTCATCGCCGACCTGCCGTCCGGCCCCTTCGACCCGGCGACGGTGCTGCCGGTGCAGATCTTCCTGTGGTCGGACATCCCCGAGCGCGCCTTCGTCGAGCGCACCTCGGCGGCGATCCTGGTGCTCCTCGGCTTCCTGATCTCGATGAATGCCTTCGCCGTCTGGCTGCGCCGCCGCACCGAGCGCCGCTGGTAGGGCTCTCCCTTGGCGAGGCCTAGGGCGAAACGATGTCGATGGCCTTTGCGCATTCGGTGTCCGCGCCCGACCGGTTGCGAGAGACAAAGGTTCGTAGGATGAGGTTGTTCGACGTCTTGCACGGGGCGCACTTGATGTTGGTGCTCGGCAGGATGCAGACCGACGCGCGATCCGGCTCGAAGTTCTCGTCCTCGAGGATGTGACGACTCGTCAGCCGTCGGGCGACGTCGGCGATGAGTCGACGTTCACCGCTGATGAAGTGGTTCGAGCAGCGGAAGTCCAAGTCGAGGTAGCGGCCCCGGAGCACCGGACCCGATCGCTTTTGAACGACACAGCTCTCGGCGATGTGAGAGGCGGCGTCCGAGGGCTGACCCAGGACGCGGACCTTGACGTGCGTCGCCACTCCGGCGAGGCCGGACCGGGTGACACAGTCGTAGTGGTGCCGGTGGGAGATTCCATTGAAGACGGGCTCTAGACCGGCGTCTTCGAAGTCGTTCCGGACGACGCCGGTGAGGGCTCCCGTGCCGGGTGACAGGTGTCTCACCCTGGCGCTCGGCTGATCGACGATCCAGCGTCCGAAGACCATCGTGTCGACCGAGCGCATCCTGCCGGGACAATAGAAATTGAAGTGGACTTGGGAGGTTCGGGAGGGACTGGCGCCGTGGTCCTTCTCGACAAAGACGCATTCTGCCCGGGACGACGTATCCGTCCAGGTCCAGTCGCCTGCCGAACCACTCGGACAGAATTCAGGCGGTGCCGCGAGCAAGGGACTCGTCAGGGCAACCGCAAGAAAAATCGCCGGCCAAGAAGTCTTCATCGATCGGTCTCCCGTGAACATCGCTAGATGACTTCACAGGCGCCCGTCGTTCTCTAGTCGTTACTCCTCTTGCCCTGCCGACGCCGAGGCGCGGGAGCGACGGCGCTGGGAGGGCCGGCTCCAGGAACCGGGGGACCGAAGCGACCGAGGCCCGACGAACGGAGGGCTGGCGAGCCGAAGGCTCGTCCCGGGGGTGCCCGGCTGAGGGGCGCCCGGCCAGGGGTGAGGCCGCGCGACATGTGCGTGCGGCGGGGCCGCCCGGGCGGGGCTGCCCAGGCCGAGGGGAGCTCGAAAAGCCCCCCTAACCGAACCTTCCGGTGATGTAGTCCTCGGTCTGCTGCTTCATAGGCTTGACGAACAGCTTGTCCGTGGGGCCGTACTCGATCAGGTCGCCGAGGTAGAGAAAGGCGGTGTAGTCGGAGACTCGCGAGGCCTGCTGCATGTTGTGGGTCACGATCACCTGGGTGTAGTCGTTCTTGAGCTCCTGCATGAGCTCCTCGACCTTGGCCGTGGCGATCGGGTCGAGGGCCGAGCAGGGCTCGTCGAGGAGGATGACCTCGGGCTCGACGGCGATCGCGCGGGCGATGCACAGGCGCTGCTGCTGGCCGCCGGAAAGACCCAGGGCGCTGTCCTCGAGGCGGTCCTTGACCTCGTCCCAGAGGGCGGCGCCGCGCAGGCTCTTTTCGACGATGTCGTCGAGCTCGGACTTCTTCGAGATGCCCTGCAGCTTGCAGCCGTAAGCGACGTTTTCCCAAATCGACTTGGGGAACGGGTTCGACTTCTGGAACACCATGCCGATGCGCTTGCGCAGCAGGTAGACATCGATATCCGGTGAATAGAGGTCGACGCCCTCGAACAGCACCTGGCCCTCAATGCGGGCGATGTCCACCAGGTCGTTGAGGCGGTTGAGGCAGCGCAGCAGGGTCGACTTGCCACAGCCGGAGGGGCCGATGAAAGCAGTGATCTGCTTTTCCGGGATCTGCAGGGAAATCTCGTGGAGGGCCTGTTTGTCGCCGTAGTGGAGGGAGAGGTCCCGGACGTCGAAGATCGGGCTCTCGATGTCGGGGCGAGTAGCCGACTGCTGCTCGTCCTCGACCAGTGGGGGAACGCTGGGGGTCTCGGCGTTGCCGTCGGAGATGATTTGCTGCATGGCCATGGGACCTCTCTTATCCGACCGTCTCGGTCGTGTCTCTTATCCGACCGTCTCGGTCGTGTCTCTTATCCGACCGTCCCGGTCGTGTCTCTTATCCGACCGTCCCGGTCGAGGACTTGGCGAGGGAATGGCGCACGTCGCGACCCTCGACGTAGTAGATGACGTTTTCGGCGATGTTGGTGGCGTGATCGGCGATGCGCTCGAGATTGCGCGCGATCAGCAGCAGATGGAGGCAGCGGCTGACCGTCTTCGGATCCTCGATCATGAAGGTCAGCAACTCGCGGAAGAGCTGCCGGTAAACGGCGTCGATGGCGTCGTCGTCCTGGCACACCTTGACCGCCAGCTCGGTGTTGCGGGTGCTGAAGGCGTCGAGGCTCTCGCGGATCATGCGCTGGGTCATCTCGGACATGCGCGGCAGATCGATGTAGGGCTTCAAGGGAGGCTCTTCGTTGAGGCGGCGCGCCGACTGGACGATGTTCACCGCCGAGTCGCCGACCCGCTCGAGATCGTTGGTGATCTTGATCACCGCCACCAGAAAGCGCAGGTCGACGGCGGTCGGCTGATTGCGCGCCATGGTCGCAAGGCAGGCCTCGTCGAGGTCCATTTCGATCTGATCGACTTCCTGGTCGGTCGTGATGACGTCGGCGATGAGCGCCTCGTCGCGTTCGACCAAAGCCCGGTTGGCCTTGTCGATCATCTGCTCGATGAGACCACCCATGCGGAGGAGGTTCTGGCGGATTTCTTCGAGTTGTTGGTCTAGGTGGCGCTCCATGGTCGCCGTTCCTCCGCCGCTCTCGCGGCCGAAATCATTGACTCAAGAAAATCGAGAGTCCGCCTGGCCTGGTCAGCCCGTCGCGACATCGAGCATTGGTGGACTTCCGCTGGCTGGCGTCTCGGAGGGTTGAGAAGGCCAGGCAGGACTCTCCTTGGGAATCACGATCCGCTGCTTAGGGAGACGGGAAAAGCAGCCCGTCTCGGGCTAGCCCGACTTCTTCACCGGCAGACTTGGTGAGAAGGCCGGGCTAGAGGACCGACTGACTCTAGGTTTCTGAGTCGGTTCCTTTGGCGACGCGGGTGTGACGAAGCTGCGACAGCCTGGGAGGCGTCGCCACGCGCCGCTGCGGGAATCAGATTCAGCTGTCTCGCGGTACCGGGCGAAAGTCGAAGATCTCGAGGGCGCGGAGGACATCCTGGCGGGTGGTTTTCTCGAACTGCGGGTCGAGGTCGCGCCAGAGCTGCTCCCAGGAGCGGCAGGAATCTTGGTCGCGGCGGCTCTCGGTCTCGCCGCAGAGGTAGGGCCAGCGCTCCGGATCACCGCCGACGCCGCGGCGCTCGTCCACCTGGCTGCCTTGCTGGAAGCTCCAGGAGAGGGGTTTGCCGGAGGTCAAGGCGTTCTCCCGGAAGGTCACCTCGATGCTGGCTGGAATGCCCGGCTGCAGATTGAAGAGCAGCGGTTGGGGAGCGAACCGGGCGCGGTGGCGGCGCTCTCCATCGTCGCCGTCGTGACGTTCGAGGGCGACCCTCAAGAGGTGGCGGCCGGGAGCCAAACGCTGGCGAAACCGGAGGGGCTCGCGACCCGACAGCAGGGTCGATAGGGGGACGTAGGACAGGGGCTTGCCGTCGAGATAGATGTAGAGATTCCAAGTGTCCGTGTCGTCGCCCGTATCGAGGCGGTAGGACAGTTGAAATTCGACTTCCGGGTGCTCCCCGTCGCGATCGTCGGAAGGCTCGGTCGGGCTCGCCGGTGCCGGGGTCGCCGTTGGGGTCGGTGTCTCGACGGCGGAGGGTCGTGGGGCCGGCTTCGATTCAGTGCCGCCGGCCTCGTCGTCGGACGCCGTGGTGGTCGCCGCCAGGAGGGCGCCGAGAAGATCGTCCGATGCGCCGGCTGCTTTGAGGGCGAGGAGCTGGTCCGCCGTCGGCCGCGGCAGCGGCTCCTCGCGGCCGTCGAGCCAGGCGAGGATGACCGACTCCGAGAGATCGCCTTCGAGGAGCCGCAGAACCTCGTCGTAGGGGGACGGCGACTGGGCGTGAAGCTGGACGGCTGCGAGGAAGGACAGAGTCAGCAGCCAAAGGGCTGAACGCAAGGGTTTTCTCGGGCGCATGGGGAATCCTCCAGGAAGGGCGAACCAGTCGAGGGCCGACTCTATCGACGAAAAAGGCCGGCGGCCAGGTCGTCCGGGGACGCCCCCACCGCCGGCCTTCGATTCCTGCTGCTACTGAATGAGTCGCCGAGAATGCCGGTCGGCGGCCCACCGAAACCAGGTGCCGAGCCGGGGCCCGGCGTGAACCGTCCGACTAGAAGTCCAACGACCAGCGCAGGAGGATGAAATCCGCCTCGCCGACGGTGTCGACGTCGGCATGGACGTAGTTGATCATCATGCGAGTCGCCGGGTTGAGGTACCAGTTGAGGGCCAGGCTGTAGTTGTCGATCTCACCGCCCGTGACGGCGCCATCGTTGAGGTCGAGGGAGGAGATGCGAGCCGCGATCTCCCAGGCCCCCACGCCGCTGTCCTTGCCGAAGATGTTCTTCGGCTTCTGCCGGTCGAAGGCGCCGCCGGAAGGCTTGAAGCGGCGGTGCTCGCCGGTCAGGTAATAGCCCGCCTGGACGTAGTAGCCGTCGAAGGTCGGATCTCCGACCGCCGGGGCGTCGGCGTCGGCCTGCATGTACTCGCCGGAGAACCAGAAAGGACCGAAGACGCCGGCCAGCTCGCCACCGAGAAGGGTGGCGCCGTCGGCGGCGAAGTTGCCGGTGTTGACGAAACGATCCGAGAGGTGAGCCTCCGGCCGGGAGCGAAAACGCAGCGTCGATTCGGTGTCTTTGACCGTCGCCGCGACGCCCAGGTGCAGCATCCGGGCGCCTTTGTCCTGGTAGAAGGGACGGAAGCCGATTCGGCCGGTGACGTTGACGCGATCCTCGTCGGTGCTGTCACCGAATGAGTCGGCATCGTAGAAGGCGCCGACTCCCCAGTTCAGCGTGTCCCCTTGGCTGCCATGGAGGCGAACGCCGGAGTTTCGGCCCGGCGAGAAGGCCTCGACCGGCAGCGCGCGCTCGAGGAACGCGATGTACTTCGAGCTGGTGAGCGCCTGGAGGCTGAAGGGCTCGAACTGATGTCCGAAGCGGATGCTTCCCCACTCGTTCTTGATTCCGATATAGAGGTCTCTGATGTTCGCGTCGCCGCCGGCGAAGTCGTACTGGGCCTTGAACTCGACGCGCTCGTAGATGGTGCCCGAGAAGAATAGCCGGGCGCGGCGGAACTCGAAGCCATCCTCGACGCTCGACGACACCTCGTCGGCATCTGCAAAGCTGTAGTCGGCCATGATCCGGCCACCGAACTTCAGCTTGTGCCCCTTCTCACTGTTCTCGATCTTGTGGCCGTTGCTCCACTTCGAGACCCAGTCATCGGCCTGAGCCGGAGCGACCATCAGCAGGGTGCACAAGGCGGCTCCTGCCAAACGCGCGGAACGCATGAACATCGCCTTCATCGCTTCTCCTCCTTTGGGACCCCCGAGACCGGGGCTCCGGGAAACTGCTGAGACCCTCCCTCGAGGGCTCGTCGAAAGTTTTCGATCGGAAGTTCTCATCGCTCGATCCAATGGGCGAGAGGGTCTTCCATCGGTCCGCCGAATGAGCTCCAAAGTATTGAACCGAATGCATTTAACCGGTGCATTCCGAGCGACGTTTTTCTATCACGGGGAATGCTACGGTCAACATTACGAAGCGCGCCGGAGAGGGTTTTTTTGGGGATGTCGGCGGACATCTCCCCGCGCCGATCCGTGCTCGCCGGGACGGACCCTATGGGGGGGCCTCCGCAGGCATGCGGCACCGAGGTGACGACGCGGTGAAGACCTGCCGAGAGGGCGGGATCTCAGGCGGTGTCGCCGTCGAGAGCAGCTCCCGAGTCGGCTTTCGGATCCTCGGTGTCCAGGTTGCGGGGAATGGTGACCCGGAAGCGCGTTCCCTCGCCGACGCTGCTGTCAACCTCGATCTGGCCGTCGTGCCCCTGAACCACGTGCTTGACGATGGCGAGGCCGAGGCCGGTGCCGCCGGCATCGCGGGAACGACCTTTGTCGACGCGGTAGAAGCGCTCGAAGATGCGCGGCTGCGACTCTTCCGGAATGCCGAGGCCGGTATCCTGGACGGTGAACACGATCGCGCCGTCGTCGATGCCATAGGAGAGGTGAACGCTGCCGCCCTGGTGGTTGTACTTGATGGCGTTGTCGAGCAGATTGACCAGCATGCGCTCCAGGCTGACCTCGTCGCCGCGGAGGAGGGCG
The DNA here is from genome assembly GCA_039028635.1 of Acidobacteriota bacterium. Classification (NCBI taxonomy): domain Bacteria; kingdom Pseudomonadati; phylum Acidobacteriota; species Acidobacteriota bacterium. The sequence continues at coordinate 87,231 of JBCCHV010000014.1, read as the reverse complement.
CGGGCGGCCCCGGCATCGCAGGGCTCGATGTGGAGGGTGACGCGGCGGGCGTCGGCGGCGCCGCGCAGGACCTCGGTGGCTCGGTCGACCAAGTGGCCGACTTCGAAGGTTCGCTTTTCGAAAGGCGCTTCGACACTCTCGAGGCGGGAGAGCACCAGTAGATCGTCGAGCAAGGCCTGCAAGCGGTGGCACTGCTCGAGAATTCGGACCACGAAGCGCTCGGCGGTGGCGGCCTCTTCGAGGGCGCCGTCGCGCAGCGTCTCGGCGTAGCCGCGGATCGCCGCCAGCGGCGTCTTGAGCTCATGGGAGACGTTGGCGACGAACTCGCGCCGCATGATGGTGAGGCGGGTGTACTCGGTGGTGTCGCGAGCGGTCAGCACGGCGCCGCCGGACTCGGTGTCGAGGGCGTCGGCGGCGAGGGTGACGGTGCGCGGTCGCGGCGGCGGAATTTCGATCTGCCGAATACCGGCCTTGCCCCTTTCCAGGGCTTCGTTGAGGGTGCCCTCGATCTCGGGATTGCGCACCACCTCGAGGGGATAGCGTCCGGTGGCTTCCTGCTCGATGCCGAAGATGTCCCGAAACGCCGGGTTGACCAAGGCGGTCTTGCCGCGACCGTCGATCACCATCACCCCTTCGGAAGTGCTCGACAGGATGGCTTGCAGGTGATCCCGCTCATCGGCGACGGCGTCGATCTGCTCTTCGACGCTCTGGGCGAGGCGGTTGAGGGAGCGGGATAGCTGCGCCAGCTCCTGAGCGCGGGGCGCCGCCAGGCGATGATCGTACCGCCCATCGGCGAGCTCGCGGGCGCCGGCGATGAGCTCGGCGAGGGGGCGAAACAGGCGGCGATCGACCCACCAGGAGTGGCCGGCGGTGACGCCGAGGGCCGCGAAGGCCGCAAAGGCGAGAATGCCGAAGAGGCGGTTGCGTGCTCCGCTGAGCTCGGCCAGGGGTTCGGCCACACGCAGGATGAAGGCTTGCTGGTCGCCTTTGGCGGGCACGGCGAGGGCGACGTAGACGTAGCGACGCAGAGTTGTCGAGCTGTCGCGCAGGGACCAACCCCAACCTTCTTCTGCGGCCTGCTGAATCTCCGGCCGTTGGGCGTGGTTGTCCATGGCTTCGAGCTGCGAGCCGCTGCGAGCACTGTCGGCGATCACTTGGCCGTCCGGCCGGACCACGGTGATGCGCAGCTCGCTCTCGGCGCTGATTTCGTGGACCCAGCGGTGGAGCGGCCGCTGGCCGGTCTCGTTCAGTCGGGAGGCGACCTCCTTCTGGAGGGTGCGAGCGGCGGTCAACAAGCGCTCGGCGGTGTACTCGGCGAGCAGGCGGGGCAGCAGCACAGCGATCAACAGCGCAGCGACCAGGCCGGCGGACAGCACCGGCCAAAGGGGGGCGAGACGTAGCTTGAGCGAAAAGCGCGGGCGAGCCATGGTGGATTCCCGGGGCCTGACGAGGCCGTCTGTCGGTCCTTCGAGGGGAAGGGACTGCGAGCCGAAGTGGGTCCTCTTTCTCCCCGACCCTATTCTAAGGAGGACTGGATTCTAAGGAGGACTGGGAACGGCGCGGTGCCGGTGGGGAAGCCTCAGGGGCGCAGTCGGTAGCCAACGCCGATGATGGTCTCGATGCGATCCGCTTCGTCGGCGAGCTTGCGGCGCAGTCGCCGAATATGGGTGTCGACGGTGCGGCTGTCGATGCCGTCGGCGTAGCCCCAGACGTCGCTCAGCAGTCGGCTGCGCGACTGTACCCGGCCGCGGCGCTCCATCAGCAGCTTGAGAAGGCGGAACTCGGTGGCGGTGAGGGTCACCTCGTCGCCTCGCACCGTCAGGCGATGTCCCGGAATATCGAGCGCGATGGCGCCGAGGTTGAGAGTCTCCGTCGCCTCTGGTTCCGGAACGAAGCGGCGCAGGACGGCCTTGATACGCAGCACCACTTCGCGCGGGCTGAATGGCTTTGGGATGTAGTCGTCGGCGCCCAGCTCGAGGCCCACGATGCGATCGATCTCTTCCGCCTTGGCGGTCAGCATGACGATCGGGATGCGCTCGGTCTCGGGGTTGCGCTTGAGGATTCGGGTGAGGTCGAGACCGTCCATGCCGGGGAGCATCAGGTCGACCACCATCAGATCCGGGGCGCGCGAGCGGGCAGCCTCCAGGGCGTCGTCGCCGCGGGGCACGATCTCGACCCGATAGTCCTCTTTCTCGAGGTTGTAACGCAGAACCTCGGCGATATCGGAGTCGTCTTCGACGATGAGAATTCGTTCTTTCGCCACCGCGCCGAATGTAGCACGGGGATTCCCACAGGGGATGTGGAGAAGTCTGTGGAAAAGCCAGTGGAAAAGGCGTGGAAAGGGCCCCCTGAAGGGCCCTTTTACAGCTTGAACAGAAAGCTGTGCAGGATCGTTAAGTCCATTCCCTGCAGTTACTTGAACTTATTTCAATGAGCGAGGCGGAAGTCCGGCGAAAAGACCGCAGGATTTTCCACAAGCGGATCGGAGAATTCTCTGTGGCGGGGCTGTTAAATCTCTGTGACGCCAGTGTTTAGAGGCGCTTCCGTGAGGGGGCGCCGGGGAGCGATTTTCACCTCCTCCGCAAGATTTCAGAGGGTCGTGGGTTGCAAGGTCAACGCGAGGACGCTGCCGAACGGCAATCCCCGCGGACTTCTGGAAAATCACTCACGGAGACTTCTCAGCGATGACTCGAAAGCTCTTGTTCTCGACCTTGATCTTGACCCTCCTGGTGCCGGCCGTCGTCGGCGCCTCACCCTTCGGCGGTGGCGAAGAAGCCTTCGCCCGCGGTCAGCGCGGCGGCAGCCTCTTCGGCCCCATCCCGCTGGCGCGCCTGGCGCGCTTCCTCGAGCTCACCGAGGATCAGGTGACGGCGATTCGTCAGATTGCCGAAGACACTCGCGATGCCGGGGCGCCGACGCGCGACGAGCTGCGCACGGCCCGTACCGACCTACGAACCCTGCTCGAGGGCGATAGCCCGGACGCCACCACCGTCGGTGAGACGGTGCTGGCGATGCACGACCTGCGGCAGGATCTCCAGGACCTCCGTCAGGGGGCCCGGGATGCGGCCCTCGAAGAGCTCACGGACGAGCAGCGCGATCGCCTCCAGGACCTGCTCGATCGTCGCGGTGAGCGGCCCCGTCGGGGCGCCCGGGGAGCCTTCGGGGCGGCCCCGGAAGCGGCCTTCTGACGCCCTCCCGGCAAGTTCCTCTGCCATCTCCCCGCCGCTTCGAACCGCCGTTCGGGGCGGCCTTTTTCGTCCCCCTCCGGCGCTCCGCCCTGTGATAGTTTGGGCGGGCTTTCCAGTGCCTGGAAAGCATTCCCTGGAGGGCGCGGCCGATGTCCGATGGAACCCTGAGACGGACCCCCCTGTACGAAGCCCACCGTGCGGCAGGCGGCAAGTTGGTGCCCTTCGCCGGCTGGGAGATGCCGGTGCAGTTCAGCGGCTTGATGGAAGAGCATCGCGCGGTGCGAACCGCCGCCGGCCTGTTCGACGTTTCGCACATGGGCGAGATCCGAGTCTGGGGCCGCGGTGCCGAGAGCTTCTTGCAGGCGTTGACTCCCAACGATGTCGCTCGCCTGCAGGATGGCCGAGCCCACTACAGCGGACTGCTGACGGAGCGCGGCACCTACCTCGACGATTTGCTGGTCTACCGGCGTGGTGAGGGCGAGTACCTGCTGGTGGTCAACGCCGCCAATCGGCAGTCCGACTTCGCCCACATCGCTGCTCGAGCGGCGCAGCACGAAGGGGTCGAGGTCGCCGATCACTCGGACGATTACGCTCTCCTCGCCCTGCAGGGGCCGAAGGCGGTGGAGATCTTGGCACCGCTGGCCTCCTTCGACGTCGCCGGCCTGCGCTACTACGGCTTCGGCGAAGGCGAGGTGGACGGCGTTCAGGCCCTGATCTCTCGCACCGGCTACACCGGTGAAGACGGTTACGAGCTCTACGTCGCGCCGCAAGACGCGATCGCCGTCTGGAACCGCTTGATGGCACAGGGCGAGTCTTCCGGCTTGCTGCCGGCCGGCCTCGGCGCCCGCGACACCCTGCGCCTGGAGGCCGCGATGGCGCTCTACGGTCACGAGCTCGATGACACCACCACCCCCTTCGAGGCGGGCCTCGGCTGGGTGGTCAAGATCGACAAGGGAGAGTTTCTCGGCCGCCAGGCGCTGGTCGATCAGAAGGCGGCCGGAGTGCCGCGCAAGCTGATCGGTTTCGAGGTCACCGGCAAGGGCATCGCGCGCGAGGGGCACGGCGTGCTGGTCGACGGCCGTGCCGTCGGCACGGTGACCAGCGGTACCTGGAGTCCGACCTTCGAGAAGGCGCTCGGCCTGGCCTATGTCGAAGCCGACGCCGCCGCCATCGGTGGCGAGATCAGCCTCGAAGTGCGCGGCCGGAGCATTCCGGCGCGCCAGGTGGAAACGCCGTTCTATCGCCGGCCCAAGGGCTAGCCTGGTCGTCGGCCGAGGAGTCATCAGCAAACATCCCGGCGGACCTCGAGTCCTGCCTGAACCGCGGAATGCAGAGGGAGAGGGCGATGTATCCGAGCGACTATCTGTACACCCAGGAGCACGAGTGGGTGCGCGTCGAAGGGGACGAGTGTGTGGTGGGGATCACGGCATTCGCCCAGGAAGAGCTGGGCGAGGTGGTGTTCGTGGAGCTTCCCGAAGTCGGCTCGAAGGTCGCGGCCGGAGCCGAGATCGGCAGCATCGAGTCGGTCAAGGCGGTGGCCGAGCTCTACTCGCCGGTGGCCGGCGAGATCGTCGCCGTCAACGATGAGGTGGTCGACGACGCCGAGATTCTCAACGACGACCCCCACAAGGCCGGTTGGCTGGTGCGCTTGCGGCTCGATTCGAAGGACGGGATCGATCAGCTGATGAACGCCGAGGCCTACAAGGCCTTTCTCGATTCCGGGGAGAGCTGACCTTGACCGACCAGCCGTCCAACGCCGCTGCCAGCGCGCTGCTCGATCGGCCCGCCGGAGTGGCGGGTTCCCGCCTCGATCCTGCCGACACCTTCGTCCGCCGTCACATCGGCCCGACGGAGGCCGAGATCGCTGCCATGCTCGAGGCCCTCGGCGTGTCGAGCCTCGACGAGCTGGTCGATCAGACGTTGCCGAGCGCCATTCGCTTCGCTCGCTCCCTCGAGCTCGAGCCGCTGCCCGGAGTTCCCGCCGATCGCCTGCTCGGCGAGCGTGAGCTGCTCGATCGCATGGCCGCCATGGCGGAGCGCAATCAGCGCTTCCGCTCCTACCTCGGCCAGGGGTACCACGACTGCATCGTGCCGCCGGTGATCCAGCGCAACATCCTCGAGAATCCCGGCTGGTACACCCAGTACACGCCCTATCAGTCGGAGATCTCGCAGGGCCGGCTGGAGGCGTTGATCAACTTTCAGACCACCATCGCCGATCTCACCGGATTGCCGATCGCCAACGCCTCGCTGCTCGATGAGGGCACGGCGGCGGCCGAGGCGATGCAGGTCTGTCGCAACGTCGTGCGCACCGGCAGCAGCTTCTTCGTCGCCGACGACTGCCATCCGCAGACCCTGGCGGTGATCGAGACCCGCGCCGAGCACCTCGGCATCGAGGTGGTCGTGGGGGATCCGGAGAGCTTCGACTTCGCCGCCGGCGAGATCTTCGGAGCGCTGCTCCAGTACCCCGCCACGGACGGCCGGATTCGCCATCTGGCACCGATCATCGAGCGCATCCATGGTGCCGGAGCGCGGGCGGTGGTCGCCGCCGATCTCCTCGCCCTGACCCTGCTGCAAGCGCCCGGCGAGTTGGGCGCGGACATCGCCGTCGGATCGGCCCAGCGGTTCGGTGTACCGCTGGGTTACGGCGGGCCTCATGCCGCCTATCTGTCCGTCGGTGAGAAGCTCAAGCGGCGCATCCCGGGGCGCATCATCGGGGTCTCCCACGACGTCGCCGGGAAGACCGCCTACCGCATGGCGCTGCAGACCCGTGAGCAGCACATTCGTCGCGAGAAGGCGACCAGCAACATCTGCACCGCACAGGTGCTGCTGGCGGTGATGGCCGGCATGTACGCGGTCTACCACGGCCCCGAGGGACTCAAGACCATCGCGCGCCGGGTCCATACTCTGACGGCGACCCTCGCCGAGGGGCTCCGGCGACTGGGCTACGAGGTGCCGCGGGAGTTCTTCGACACGCTGGCGGTGCGCGCGCCGGGCAAGGCGGCGTCGCTGGTGGCGGCGGCGGAGCGCCGGCGCATGAACCTGCGCCGGCTCGACGACGACCGGGTGGCGATCGCCCTCGACGAGACCTGCGGAGAAGAGGATCTGGTCGACCTGCTGGCGGTCTTCGCTGGCGAGAGCGAGCACCCGGAAGCGGTGGCCGACCCGCGGGCTCTGGCCGCGGAAGCGCCCACCGGTCTGCCGGCCGCTCTGCTGCGGCAGTCGGCGTTTCTCGAGCACCCGGTCTTCCACCGCTACCAGACGGAGCACGAGATGCTGCGCTACCTGCGGCGGCTGGAGTCGCGCGATCTCTCGTTGACGCGCTCGATGATTCCCCTCGGCTCCTGCACCATGAAGCTCAACGCCACCGCCGAGATGATGCCCCTGTCCCATCCCGGTTGGGGTGGCATTCATCCCTTCGCGCCGCCGGCCCAGGCGGAGGGCTACACCGAGCTCTTCCGCAGTCTCGAGCGCTGGCTCGAGGAGATCACCGGCTTCGCCGCCATCTCGCTGCAGCCGAATGCCGGCGCTCAGGGCGAGTATGCCGGCCTCAAGGTGATCCGCGCCTACCACGAGGCCCGCGGCGATGGGCATCGCGACATCTGCCTGATTCCGGTCTCGGCTCACGGCACCAATCCGGCTTCGGCGGTGATGGCGGGCATGCGAGTGGTGCCGGTGGCCTGCGATGACGAAGGCAACATCGATCTCGCCGATCTCGCCGCCAAGGCCGAGGAGCATCGCGACCGCTTGGCGGCGGCGATGGTGACCTACCCCTCGACCCACGGCGTGTTCGAGGAAGGCATTCGCGAGCTCTGCGACCAGGTGCATCGGCACGGCGGTCAGGTCTACCTCGATGGCGCCAACCTCAACGCCCAGGTCGGTCTTTGCCGGCCCGGGGACTATGGCGCCGATGTCTGCCACCTCAACCTGCACAAGACCTTCTGCATCCCCCACGGCGGTGGCGGCCCGGGGATGGGTCCGATCGGAGTGATGGCCCACCTGGCGCCCTTCCTGCCCGGTCATCCGGTGATTCCGACGGGCGGCGAGCAGGCGATCGGACCGATCTCGGCGGCGCCCTGGGGGAGTGCCAGCATTCTGACCATCTCGTGGGCCTACATCGCGCTGATGAACGGTGCCGGGTTGACCCGCGCGACGCAGGTCGCGATCCTCAACGCCAACTACATGAAGGCGCGTCTCGAGGAGCACTATCCGGTGCTCTATCGCGGCCGCAATGGCCGGGTCGCCCACGAGTTCATTCTCGATCTGCGGCCCTTCAAGGCGGACTCCGGGGTGGAGGCGGAAGACGTCGCCAAGCGCTTGATGGACTTCGGGTTCCATGCTCCGACGATGTCCTTCCCGGTCGCTGGCACCCTGATGATCGAGCCCACCGAGAGCGAGTCGCGGCAAGAGCTCGATCGCCTGTGCGATGCCCTGATCGCCATTCGCGGCGAGATTCGGGAGATCGAGGAAGGGCGGGCGGATCGCCAGGACAATCCGCTGAAGAACGCCCCCCATACGGCCAACGCCGTGGTGACGAGCGATTGGAGTCATCCCTACAGCCGCGAGCAGGCGGTGTTCCCGGCGCCCTGGGTGCGGGACCACAAGTTCTGGCCGGCGGTGGCCCGTATCGACAACGCCTGGGGTGACAAGAACCTGATGTGCTCGTGCCCACCGATGGAGGCCTACGAAGGCCCTGACCCGGCGTGACCCGAATCGAGCAGAGCCTGTTTCTGCTGCTGCTGGCGGTCTGGATGGTGGCCCTGCTGCAGCTCTTCGGGCTGCTGCCGGCGATGGCGACCTTGAATCTGTCCTTCTACTCCCTGTACTCGGTGGCCGCCGTCAGCGGTTGGCTGGCCGGCAACGTCTTCGTTCGCCGGGTGCGCGGCCAGCATCCCGAGCTGCGTCGCTGGTTTCTGGCCGCCTACATGTCCTGTCCGCCGGGAGTGCTGATCCTGTTGCGCTCGCTGGCGCCGCCGGAGGCCCAGGCGGCCGCTCCCCTGGTGCCGCTGCTGGCGGTGGCGATCTACTGCATCTTCTTCCTCGTGCCGGTCACCCTGCGGCGGGTGGCGACGGCGCCGGAGGACCGGCGATGAGCCCTCTGGCGCCTCTGCTGGCGGATCTCGCGGGCCGCGGCTCGGTGCTGGTGGCCTTTTCCGGCGGGGTCGACTCGGCGGTGGTGGCGGCGCTGGCACAGCGTGCCCTGGGGGATCGTGCCCTGGCGGTGACCGCGGCGGCCGAGACCCTCGCCGGTCGCGAGCTCGACAACGCTCGCCAGGTGGCGGCGGAGATCGGCATCGCCCATCGCATCGTCACCTACAGCGAGCTCGACGAGCCCCAGTTCGTCGCCAACCCCAAGTACCGCTGCTACGTCTGCCAGGGCCTGCGCATGGACACCATGCTGCGGGTGGCGGCGGAGGAGGGCTTTGAGGTGGTCTGCGACGGCACCAACGCTTCCGATCCGGGACCCGACCGACCGGGCTTGAAGGCGGTCGAGGAGCGCGGCGTCTACAGCCCGCTGTTGGCCCACGGCGTCACCAAGGAGGGGGTGCGAGGGCTCGCCCACGAGCTCGGCCTGTCGGTGTGGGACCGGCCATCGAACGCCTGCCTGTCGTCGCGCATTCCGCACGGTCAGCTCGTCACCCTCGGCAAGCTGCGGCTGGTCGAGGCGGCGGAGGACATCCTCGCCGATGCCGGCTTCCGGATCGTCCGCGTGCGTCACGACCGAGGACGAGCGCGGGTCGAGGTGGGGGAGGACGAGGTGGCGCGCCTGCGCCGCGCCTGGCCGCTCCTCGAGCCGCGGCTGCTGGCCCTCGGCTTCGAGTCCGTCGAAATCGATCCCCGCGGCTACGCCAGTGGCGGTGCCGACCGCCCGCAACCGCTGGTCGAAGGCGCCGCCTCGCGGGGCTGAGGGACGCCGTGGACCGCCGTCGGCTCGATGCTCTCCTCGCCGCCGTGGCGGCCGGCGAAGTGGCCCCTGCGGAGGCTGCCGAGCGCCTCGCCGAGCTGCCCTATGCCGATCTCGGCATGGCGCGCCTCGACCTGCATCGCGAGTTGCGGGGTGGCCAGCCGGAGACGGTTTTCGCCGAGGGCAAGACGGCGGATGACCTGGTGGCCATCGGCCGGCGCCTCTGGCAGGCCCACGGTCGCCTGCTGGTGACTCGCCTCGACGCCGCCAAGGCCGAAGTCCTCGTCGGCGAGATTCCCCAGGCGCGTTACCACCGGCGGGCTCGGCTACTCACCGCCGGTGAGCAGCCGGAGGCCCACCTCGGCCCGGTGGCGGTGCTGGCGGCGGGGACCTCGGATTTGCCGGTGGCGGAGGAGGCGGCGCTCTGCGCGAGCTGGTTCGGGGTGCGCGTCGAGCGGCTTTTCGACGTCGGCGTCGCCGGCCTCCATCGTCTCCTCGGCGAGCTCGCGACGGTGCGCCGGGCGCGCGCCGTGATCGTGGTGGCGGGGATGGACGGGGCCCTGCCGTCGGTGGTCGCCGGTCTGGTGGCGACGCCGGTGGTGGCGGTGCCGACGAGCGTCGGCTACGGCGCCTCCTTCGGTGGCGTGGCGGCATTGCTGACCATGCTCAACGCCTGTGCCGGGGGAGTTTCGGTCGTCAATATCGACAATGGTTTCGGGGCCGCCGTGGTGACGTCTCGCATGCTCGTCGCGGCGACTCCTCGGGAGGAAAACTCATGAGTTCCGTAGAACGCTATCCCATCGGTCCCCTGCGCCCGCCCAAGAATTGGGACGCCGCCCGGCGGGAGAAATCGATCAAACGCTTCGAGCACCACCCGAGGGCCCTGCGCGCCGCCGCATCGGGCCTCGAGGACGATCAGCTCGACACCCCCTATCGGCCCGCCGGATGGACCCTGCGGCAGGTGGTGCATCACCTGGCCGACAGCCACCTCAACGGTTATATCCGCTTCAAGCTCGCCTTGACCGAGACCCGGCCCACCATCCGGCCCTACGATCAGGAAGCCTGGGCGGCGCTTCCCGACTCGGCGACCGACATCGGGGTTTCTCTCGACCTGCTCGATGCCGTGCACCGGCGCTGGAGCCGGGTGATGCGGGCGATGGAAGAGGCGGACTGGCAGCGCGAGCTGATTCATCCCGAAGAGGACGAGGTCAAGGACTTGACCTGGGCCCTCGCCCTCTACACCTGGCACGGGGAGCACCATCGATTGCACATCACCGGCTTCCGCCAGCGCCGCGGCTGGTAAGGGTCGCGTCCCTCAGGCGGTGCGTTGGCTGGCGAGGCGGGCCAACAGCTCGTCGACCGGCAGGGTGTTGAGCACCATCTCCGGCTCGATCCAGGCGCGGCGCGCTTGCTCGATGCCGTAGGAGAGCAGGTCGAGGTGCTCCGGGCGGTGGGCGTCGGTGTTGATCACGATCGGCACGCCGAGCTCGCGAGCCCGCATCAGATGAATGTCCGGCAGGTCGAGACGGCGCGGGCGGCAGTTGATCTCGACCGCGACGCGCTGATCGCGGGCGGTTTCGAGGAGGGCGTCGACGTCGATATCGATCGGCCCCCGTTTGGGAATCGAACGTCCTAGAGGGTGTCCCAGAATGCTGACCGCCGGGTGCTCGAGGGCGGTCACCAGGCGCTTCGTCTGCTGATCCCGGGGGAGGTCGAAGTGGCTGTGAACGGAGGCCACCACCAGGTCGAGCTGGGCGAGACTCTCGTCGTCCATGTCGAGGCTCCCATCGGCCAGGATGTCGACCTCGAGGGCGCGCAGAATGCGGATCTCCGGGTGGCGCTCGGCGATCTCCTCGATCTCCCGCCATTGCTGCCGCAGGCGCTCGGCATTGAGCCCGCCGACCATGGCGAGGGCCGGACTGTGGTCGGCGATCGCCATGTACTGGTGGCCGCGGGCCTTGCAGGCGATCACCATCTCCTCGAGGGTGACCTTGCCATCGGACCAGGTGGAGTGCATGTGCAGGTCGCCGCGGAGCTGCTCGCGGCGCAGCGGCGTCGGTAGGCCGCCGGCGCCGGCGGCGCGCAGCTCGCCGCGGTCCTCGCGCAGCTCCGGAGGGATCCAGTCGAGGCCGACGGCGCGGTAGATCTCGTCTTCCCGAGCCCCGCCGAGGGCGCTTTCGTCACCTTCCCGAAAGACGCCGTACTCGGAGATCTTGAGGCCGCGCTCGACGGCCCGGCGGCGCAGGTGGACGTTGTGCTCTTTGGAGCCCGTGAAGTAGACCAGGGCGGCGCCGTAGCTGGCCTCGGGAACCACCCGCAAATCAACCTGCAGGCCGGAGGCGAGGAGCACGCTGGCACGCGTCTCGCCGGCCATGGTCACCGCCTCGACCTGCGGAAAGCTGGTGAAGTGCCGAATCAAGGCTCCGCCATCGCCTTCGCAGGTGGCGAGGAGGTCGAGGTCGCCGACGGTCTCGCGGCGCCGCCGCAGGCTGCCGGCGGCTTCGAGGCGACCGACCCCCGGGAAGCGGCGCAGATGGGCGAGCAGCGGTTCGACGATCAGATCGGCGTCGGCGAGACGAAAGCGCCCGCGGTGCTGGCGACTGCGAATCAGGGCGCGCAGGATCTTGTCCTGGCTGGTGAGGCCGAAGCCGCTGAGGGGGGCGATCTTGCCGGCCTTGGCCGCCGACTCCAGATCGCCGAGGCCGGCGACGCCGAGCTCGCGCCACAACCGCTCGGCCTTGCGGGGGCCGACGCCCGGGACTTCCTTGACCCTCAGCAGTCCCCGTGGGTAGGTGGCGAGGAGCTCGCGATGCCGCTCCAGCTCGCCCGTCTCCACCAGCTCGACGATGTGCTTTGCGAGCTCCTTGCCGATGCCGTCGAGCTGGGTCAGATCCTCGCCGGCCGCCACCCGTCGGGCCAGCGGCACGGTCTGCCCCTCGAGGGTGTGGATGGCGTTGCGGTAGGCCCGAATGCGAAAGCGATTGGCCTGCTTGATCTCGAGCAGGCCGGCGGTTTCTCGCAGGATGCGGATGATGGCGGCGTTGTCCATGCGGGGCGATCTTATCCGCAGAAGGGCCGTCCCTCGGGACCAGTCCGTGACGAACCCGAAACGGCTCGCGAGGCGCCGGCTCGCCGGCTCCCGAAGAGCTTCGGATCAGCCCCTCTGGCTGCCGCGGCGGGAACTTCTCGCCGTGCACCGCAGTCCAATCGTCCGGAGCCCGACGCTGCGATCGATGATGAAGACCACCTTGCGCCTGCTCGTTCTCGCCGCCGTCCTGGCCTGGGCCTGGTTCGACACCGCCTCACCGGGGCCACCGCCAGCGCTGCCGCCGGCGGAGGAGGTCGTCGAGGAGTGGGCGCAACGGCTGATCACGGCGGCCGAGGCGCGGGTGGGAAGAACCCGCCTCTACGATCCGTCCTACGTGGCCCTCGAGTATCCCGGCGGCGATGTCGCGAGCGATCGGGGAGTCTGTACCGATGTGGTGATTCGCGCCTATCGCGATGGCCTCGGGATCGACCTCCAGGAGCGGATCCACGAAGACATGGCGGCGAGCTTTGCGGCCTATCCCAAAACCTGGGGCCTGCGCCGACCGGATCGCAACATCGACCACCGCCGGGTGCCGAACCTGGAGACGTTCTTCGAGCGCCGGGGCGCCGCCCTGCCGGTCACGCAGCAGGCCGAGGACTATCGTCCCGGAGATCTCGTGACGCAGCGCCTACCGGGCAATCTGCCGCACATCGCGATTGTCACCCGACATCGCAGCAGCGATGGCCAACGCCCTCTGGTGGTGCACAACATCGGCGCCGGCACCCGTCTCGAAGACGCCCTCTTCGCCTTTCCGATCCACCGCCATTTTCGCTTCTCCGGCGAGCGCGCCGCCGCTTCGACGACCGAAAAATAGATCGTCGCAGTTGCGAGCGACTGCCCTCGAAGGTTCCTTGCGAAACCTTGCTTCGGACCCTGCGAAGCTGCTTCGCCGGGTCACTTCTGTTGGACTCCGGATGACGTTTCCGCCGAGAGGCCAGAAAGGCTGGCTCCGGGGAGAGGCGACGTCGTGGAGGGAGGATTGCAATGACCGAGCAAGAATTGCTGGATCTGTGGAAGGAAGTGGCTGGCCTACCCGACAATGTGTCGTGGAATGAGGACTCGCTGTATGGATATTTTCAGCGCTTCCGCCCCCATGGCGGTGACATCCCGAAGGCCTTCGAGTCCCTCGACCGAGGGTCCGAGGTGTTGGCCCGGGTAATGGGTGTGTTCGCGGCGACGGCCGAGGGATTCGCTCCGGGAGATGCCTACTTCATCGTGCGAGCTCCCTTGCCGGCGAGCGACGACGATCTGGTGGCTCTGGCTCGCCGCCAGCTCACCGCCTGGGCCGTCATCGGGGAGGAGATGGAGGACGAGGAGATCATCGGCTGGGCGAGTAGCGCGGCGAAAGTTCGGGTCGTGCGCAAGGCGCCCGAGGATGCCACCTTCGAAACCGAACGGGCCGCCGCGCTCTACGATCTGCTGACCGACTGGGCCTTTGGGAGCGACCCGAGCGAGTCGAACGCCAGCTTGATGGGCGAGGCCTTCTATTCCATCGCGTGCGACCCTTATCTCACCCAGCATCTGACCTGGCCCTGGCACCGCGACAACAGCGATGCCGAGGAGCCTTTCGAGCCCCACTTCGAGCTGTGGCGCCGGGGCGCCCGTCTCGCCTACCTCGACAACGGGGAGATCGAGGTCTACCGCGAGCCCCAGGGCTAGGGCGTGACGCCGTGCTCGGCGAGGAGGGCGAGGAAACCGTCGGCGTCGAGGATCTCGATGTCGAGGGCGACCGCCTTGTCGTACTTCGATCCCGGGTCTTCGCCCGCGACCACGTAGTCGGTGGCCTTGCTGACGGATCCGGTGACCTTCGCTCCCAGGCCTTCGGCAAGCTCCTTGGCCTGGCGTCGGGAGAGCTCTCCGAGGCCTCCGGTGAAGACCATTTTCTTGCCCGCGAGAGGAGGTTCTCCGGCCTCATCCTGCGGCTCCGGAGGCCCGGGCTCGACCAGGGTGACGCGGCCGTCGAGGAGGGCGTCGAGCACCGCCCGGTAGCGCTCTTCGGCGAAGAAGGCGACGATCTCCTCGGACACTCGCGGGCCGACGCCGGCCACCTCCTGGAGGGCGGCATCGTCGGCCTGGCGTAGGGCCTCGAAGGTTCCGAAGTGACGGGCCAGGTCGCGTGCCGTGGTCACGCCGACCTCGGGAATGCCGAGGCCGTAGAGGAAGCGGTGCAGCTCGGCGTTGGAAGCGGTCGCGATCGCCGCCACCAGGTCGGTGGCGGACTTCTTACCGAAGCCTTCGAGGGACATCAGCGGGCGTGCTTCGAGGTCGAAGATGTCCGGCAGGTTGGTGACCAGCTTTTCGGCCACGAACAGCCGCACGCTCTTTTCACCGAGGCCTTCGATGTCGAGGGCATCGCGGGAAGCGAAGTGAATCAAGCGCCCTTCGAGCTGGGCCGGGCACTCGAAGCTGTTGGGGCAGAGGACGAAGGGGCCCTTGTCGATCAGGGGGGTGTCGCAGGACGGGCAGCGTTCCGGCATCGCCCAGGGAGCGGCACGCTCGCGATCCGGCTCGGGAATCACTTCGAGAACCTGCGGAATGACGTCGCCGGCACGCTGAATCCGCACCCGGTCGCCTTCGCGCACGTCTTTGCGCGCCAGCTCTTCGCGGTTGTGGAGGGTGGCGCGACTGACGGTGACACCGCTCAGCTCGACGGGTCGCAGCATCGCCACCGGGGTGACCACGCCGGTGCGACCGACGCTTGGGAGGATCTGCATCAGCCGGGTGATTTCTCGGCGCGGTGGAAACTTGAAGGCGAAGGCCCAGCGCGGATGCCGCGAGGTCGTGCCGAGGGTTTCGCGCGCCGCCAGGTCATCGAGCTTGATGACGATGCCGTCGATCTCGAACCCGAGATCGTCGCGCCGGGTATCGAGATCCGCGTGGTAGGCGAGGATGTCTTCGACGGTCTCGCCGCGGCTCGACAGGGAGGACACCGGCAGGCCCCAGTCGCGCAGCCTCTCGAACACCTCCCACTGCCGCGTCGGCGCCTGCTCCGCGTGATCGCCCCAATCGACCGCCAGGATGTCGTAGACGTAGATGTCGAGGGGCTTGGCGGCGGTGTCCCGCGGATCGAGCTGCCGCAGGGCACCGGCGGCGACATTGCGGGGATTGGCGAAGGGGTCGCGGCCGGCCGCCACCAAGCGTTCGTTGAGCTTGTCGAACTCTTCGATCCGCATGATGACCTCGCCGCGCAGGGAGAGGAACGGCGGAATCGGGCGGCGGTCGCTCTGCAGGCGCAGCGGCAGCGATCGGATGGTGCGGGCGTTTTCGGTGATGCCCTCGCCGCGTCGGCCGTCGCCGCGGGTGGCGGCACCGCTCAACAGGCCGTCGCGATAGACCACCTCGAGGGACGCACCATCGAGCTTGGGCTCGATGGTGTAGGCGACGGCAGCACCTTCGAGGCCCTTGCGCAGGCGCTCGTCGAAGCGCTGCAGGGCGGCCTCGTCCTGGTCCGAATCGAGGCTCAACATGGGCGCCGCATGGTCCACCGCCGGAAAGCCGTCGAGGGGAGCGCCGCCGACCCGCTGGGTGGGGGAGTCGGGCGTGACCAGCTCCGGGAAGGTCTCTTCGAGATCCTTCAGGCGATGGTAGAGACGGTCGTAGGCGGCGTCCGAGATGCGCGGTTCGTCGCGCACGTAGTAGAGGTGGTCATGGTGGCGGATTTCCTGCCGTAGGCGGGCCACCTCGCGGTTCGCTTCCTGTCGGTCCATGTCTTTTGAATTCATGCAGTTGAGAGGAAAATGAACGCCTCGTCGAGGGCTTTCCGGGACTCTAGCATAGGGTCGCCGCGGCGGATTCGAAGGGGTCACCGATCCTCGCTCCGGCGGGAAGCCAGGGCTCGGATCCGACGCTGGCGAGGGCCTTCTCAGTCGGCGGTCCGGCGCTGCGGGAACCGGGCCTTGCGGTCGCCACCCCAGGGCCCCCGGAGGGCCGTAGAATGGCGAGCGATGAAGGCCTATGGAGCACCGGACATGTGGCGACGCTTGCTGCGGCGCCGGCATCGCTTGCTGGCACCCCTCTGGCGTCGCCTCGAACGCGACGACCTGATGCTGTCGTCGGCGGCCCTCGCTTTCTTCTTCCTGCTGACGGTGTTTCCGTTGCTGCTGGTGCTGACCAACATCTTCGGACTGGTGGCCGACGACGCCTGGCATCTGCGAGGGCGCCTGTTCGACATGCTGGGAAGGATCTCGCCCAGTGCCGGCGTCACCAACCTCCTGCGCCAGACCCTCGACGAGATCGCCCGCGAGGCCTCGACCCGCAAGATCTACCTCGGCACCCTGGTGGCGCTGTGGGCTTCGTCCTTCGGAGTCGCCGCCATCGGCCGGGTGCTCAACGCCGCCCACGGCACTCGTGAGGGGCGTCGCTGGGTCTTGCGCAAGGCCCAGGGCATGCTGCTGGTGATTTCCTTCGCTTTCCTCAGCCTGGCGGCGCTGGCGACGATCTTCTTCGGCGGCGAGGTCGCCCTCAAGCTGGCCGAGCTCGGCGATGTCGCCGAAGTCTTCGTTCCGATGTGGCAGACCGCTCAGTGGCTGGTGGTCTTCGGCGGCCTGCTGCTGGCCTTCGACCTGATCCTCAATCTGACCCCCAACATCACCCGGCGTCAGCGCGGCTGGTTCACGCCGGGAGCAGTTCTCGGGGTCGGCCTGTGGGTGCTGGCATCGCTGGGTCTGCGCGCCTACCTCGAGCTGGCGCCCCTCTCGACCCGCGCCTACGGCTCCTTGGCGGTGGTCATCGCCTTGCTCTTCTGGTTCTTCGTCACCGGTGCCGCGATTCTGATCGCCGGCGAGCTCAACTCCGAGCTCACAGACCCGCAGTAGAGCCCGCCGAGCCCGCCTCCGCGGCGGGGAGATATGATCGGCCCGGCCCACGGCTTACCATGCGTTTCCTCCATACCAGCGACTGGCAGCTCGGCATGCGGCGCCTCTTCCTCGACGAGGAGGCACAGCCCCGCTTCGCCGCCGAGCGCTTCGACGTGGTGCGTCGCCTGGGCGCTCTGGCGCGCGACGAGGGCTGCGAGTTCGCGGTGGTGGCAGGAGATGTCTTCGAGTCGAATCGCGTCGCCGCCGACGTCGTCGAGCGCGCCCTCGACGCAATGGCCGCCCACGAGGTGACGTGGTTCTTGTTGCCCGGCAATCACGACGCTCTCGATGCCGCCTCGGTCTATCGCTCGGCGGAGCTCGCCGACGGGCGGCGGCCGGCCAACGTCCGGCTGCTGCTCGACCGCACCCCGGTGCCGGTGGCCAGCGGCGGCGAGCTGGTCGGGGCCCCCTGGCTCAGCAAGCGACCGGGTCGGGACCTGGTGGCGGAGCTGGCGGCGGAGCTCGGAGCGGTTCGCGACGGTCCCCGTCTGGTGGTGGCCCACGGGCGCCTCGACACGCTGCAGACGCAGGATCGCGATCCGGCGATGATTCGTCAGCAGGCGATCGACGACGCCCTGGCGCGCGGCGTCTTTCAGTATCTCGCCCTCGGTGACCGCCACTCGGCCCTGGCCGTCGGCGAGCGGGTCCGCTACAGCGGAACGCCGGAGGTGACGGATTTTCGGGAAGAACGCCCGGGCGAGGCCCTGGTGGTCGATCTCGAGGCCGAGAGCTGCCGGGTGCAGAGTCACGTCGTCGGCCAGTGGAGCTTTCGCGAGCTCGAGCAGCGCCTCGCCGGCGGGGCCGACGTCGATCGCCTCTGCCAGCGCCTCGAAGAGGTCGAGGACAAGACCCGCACGGTGGTGCGATTGGTGCTGACGGGCGAGCTGACTCTACGCCACCGCGCCCGCCTCGACTTCGAGCTCGAGCGCGCTCGGGGTCGCTTCGCCCATCTCGCGGAGCATGCCGAGCGCAGTCGTCTGACGGTGGTTCCGGACGACATCGACGAGGATCAGCTCGAGCTCTCCGGCTTTGCCCTCGAGGCCTTCCGGGAACTGATCGCGGCCGCCCCGGAGGACCCGGTGGCGGGCGATGCGCTGCGCCTGCTGTTCCGGCTGGCGGAGGGCGAGGGGTGAGGCTGCTGCGGCTCAAGCTGCGTCACTTTCGCGGCGTCGAGGAACGGGAAGTTTCCTTCCTGCCGCGCGGCGTGACGATCGTCGAAGGCCCCAATGAAAGCGGCAAGACGAGCCTCGCCGAAGGCCTCGATCTGCTGCTCGAAAAGCGTGCTTCGAGCACTGATCGTCTGGTGCGGGCGGTCCAGCCGGTGGGCCGAGATGTCGGTTCTGAAGTCGAGCTCGAAGCCGAGGCGGGGCCCTATCGCTTCGTCTTCGCCAAGCGCTATCACCGGCAGCACGAGACTCGCCTCCAGGTGACCGCACCGCGTGCCGAGAGCCTCGCCGGCCGCGCCGCCCACGACCGGCTGCGCGAGCTGCTGGCGGAAACCGTCGACCTCGACCTGTGGCGGGCGCTGCGGGTCGACCAAGGGCAGTCTCTGCTGGCACCGGAGGTGGGCCGCTCGCGCTCGCTCCTGTCGGCCCTCGAAGGCGAGGGAGCGAGCCACGCCGAGGGGGCGCGCGACGAGGCCCTGTTCAGCCTCATCGGGAAAGAGCTCGAGCACTACTTCTCGCCCAAGGCGCGCCGCCCCAGCGGCGAGCTTCGGCAAGCTCGCCTGGCGGCCGAGGAGGCCCTGCGGGAGCGCGCGACGGTCGATGCCGAATGTGCCCGCCTGGAAGAGGATGTCGAGCGCAGCGAGCTTCTCGAGCGCCGGCGACAGGCGCTGCGGGACGAGGTCGAAGTCGCCGGTGAGCGGCAACGCGAGGCGGCGGCGCGCCATGCGGAAGTGGCCCGACTCGCCGAGGAGGTGGCGTCGCGCAAGGCCTTGCTCGACGACGAGCGCGCCAAGGGCCAGCTCCTGCGTGAGCTCGCCGAGGCCGAGATCGGTGAGCGCGACCTGCAGCGGCGGCGAGACGACGCGCGGCGGGCCCTCGGCCGGGCCGAGATCGATGTCGAGCCGGCGCGCCGGGCCCAGGCAGCGGCCGAGAGCGAGGCGCAAGCGGCGGTCGAGGCGTTGGCAGCGGCTCGCCAGGTGGTGGCGACGGGGCGCCGGCGTCGCGAGCTCGAAGAGCGTTGGTCGGTGGCCGCCGGGCGGGAAGAGCAGTTGGAGCAGCTCGCGGCGCAGCTCGCGGCGATCGGAGAGGACTTCGACCTCGCGGCCCTCGAGGAGCTCGAGCGCCAGGCCGATCGCACCGAAGCGGCCCTCGACGCGGCGAGCGCTCGCCTGACGCTGCGCGCCGAGCGCACCATCACCTTGGCCGAGGGCGAGAGTGAGCACACGGTGGCGGCCGGCGAGAGCTACGAGGGGCGGGTCGACCGGACGGTGCGGTTGCGGCTCACGGACGGTGAGCTGGAGATTCGTCCCGGGCGCGATCCGCGCGCCTTGGGCGAGCGCCTCGACGCTTTGCGGCGCGACCTCGCGGAGCGCTTGCGGCAGCTCGGCTGCGACAGCCTCGACGAGGCGCGACGCCAGCGGCGGCGCCGGCAGGAGCTGGGCACCCAGATCGAGTCCTTGCGCTCGGCGCGGGTGCCGGGCGAGTCGCCGGCGGAGCTGCAGGCGGCGCTCCAGGCGCTGCCGGCGGAGGTCGGCGGGGACGTCGACATCGATCGGCTGGCGGCGGTCGAGGCAGCGACTCGCGCCGCCCTCGCCGAGTCCCGCCGGACGCTGGCGGCGGCGCAAGGCGAGCTCGACCGCGCCCAGCGCCTGGACCGCGATCTCGAGATCGAGGGGCGCGCCGCCGAGAATCGCCGCTCGCGGGCGCGGGAGCGCATCGGTTCCCTGGTCGAGGCGCTGTCGGGGCCTGCCGAGGAGGAGGAGGGCCAGTTGGGATTGTTCCACCAGGCCATCGATCGATCCGATATCGAGCGCGCCGTGGCTGCGGCGCGGCGTCGCGAGGAGCGCGCCGAGGAGCGCTGGCAGTCCTCGACCTCGGATCTGGCGGCGGCGCGCCCGGAAGAGGTCGCGCGGCGTCTCGAAACGGCCGAGCGAGAGCTGGCGCGGCGCCGTCGCGATCTCGACGAGGTCGTCGGTGAGCTGCGTGAGCTGCAGGGGCGACTGGCGGCGCGGCGTCAGCAGGATCTGTTCGAGCGGCAAGCCGATGCGGCTTCCCTCGAACGCGCCACGCAGGCAGCCCTGGCCGCCGTCGAGGCCCGGGCGGCGGCCGTGACGCGCCTCTACGATGGCTTCGTGGCGGCTCGCGACCGGGCCCGTGAGACCTACAGCGAGCCGCTGCGGCAGCGCATCGAGGAGCTCGGCCGCGAGCTCTTCGGGGCGGACTTCGCCGTCGAGCTCGACGACGAGCTGCAGATCGAGCGCCGGGTGCTCGCCGGTCAGATCCTGGCCGTCGACCAGCTCAGTGCCGGCACCCGTGAGCAGCTCGGGCTGATCGCGCGCTTGGCGGCCGCCTTGGTGGCGGCGCCGACGGCGGGCGTCCCGGTGATCATCGATGACGCTCTGGGATTCTCCGACCCCCAGCGGCTGCGCGCCATGGGCCGGGTACTCGAGCTCGCCGGAGAGCGCTGTCAGGTGATCCTGCTGACCTGTTTTCCAGAGCGCTACCGCAGCGTTCGAGGGGCCCGCTTCGTGCACCTCGAAGGAGCCCGTGGTCCGGATTCCGCGACCTCCTGAGGCGATCTCTCCCTTCCTTCCGTGATCTCTCCCTTCATGCCTTCATGGCGTGCTGACGGACAGATGTCCGCAATCTCGGAGTAGCCCACCCCACGGGCCCTCAGGCGTGATGGACGGGCACCCGCGGGCCCTTTCGGGGTCCGAGTCTGGTTTCAACTGTTTTGGGGGACCTCAGCACCATGAAAAGCACATTCAACAGGAAGATGGTGGTCTTCTGCGCCTTGCTCTCGGCCTTCGCCGGCCTGGTCGGGGGCGAGGAATCGAAAGCGGCAAAAGCGGCGCCCGGCAATGAGGACGTTGCCGAAGAGACGGTGATGGCACCCACCGCCAACGCCATGTGGGTGGTGCGCGATGCGGTCACCGGCAAGCTGCGGGCCGCCACCGCCGACGAGCTTCGCCGCGCCGGTCACGTCGGGCCGGTGGCCAACGAGTCCTCCGAGGGCTTGGTGGCCATCCGCGGCATCGATGGCAGCCTCAAGGTGGATCTCAAGGAGCGCTTCTATCACTCCTCCTTCGCCCGGATCGACGCCGACGGCAAGCTGCACTCGCACTGCGATGACGACGGCAACGCCGCGATCCGTCTCTACCGCGAGCGCGCCGCGGCACGCCAACAGGCCGCGGAAGAGAACAGCACCGAGGCCGGAGGGGAGAACTAGGATGGCGCGCCTGCTCTCCTGCTTGCTGCTCGCCGCGGCCTTCGCCAGCGCGGCCTGGGCCGATGTCACCGTGACCATTCTCAACAACGACGATCCGGGAGAGGGCTTCAACGATCCGACGGTGGTGGCCGCGGTCGGGATCAATCCCGAAACCACCCTTGGCGCGCAGCGCCTGTTCGTGTTCAACCAGGCCGGAGTGATTCTGAGCAACTTCCTCGACAGCAATGTCGAGATCATCGTTCGCTCGAACTTCGATCCCCTGTTCTGCGACGCCCAGTTCGCCCAGCTCGGTTTGGCGGGGGCGGCGTTGCTGAACAGCAACTTCCCCGGGGCCGACCGCCTCGACACCTGGTACCACGTCGCCCTCGCCAACCGCCTCACCGGTCGCGATCTCGATCCCAATCCGCCGGAAGGCTCGGTGGGCCATGATGTCTTCGCGCGTTTCAACACCCTGCTCGACAGCGATGACAACTGCCTCGGCGGCACCGATTGGTACTACGGTGCCGACGCCAACGCCCCCTTCGGCACCCTCGATCTGCTGCAGGTCGTGCTGCACGAGATCGCCCACGGCATCGGCTTTTCGAACTTCGTCGACGAACGCGATGGCACCTCGCCTCTCGACCTGCCGGACATTTACACCGTGTACACCTTCGACACCACGACCAACGAGCACTGGGACACCATGACCGAGGCTGAGCGAGTGGCCTCGGCGATCAACACCGGCAATGTGGTCTGGGATGGACCGCACGTCACCGCGGCCACCGGCTTTCTCACCTCCGGCGCCGATGGTCAGGGCAGGTTGCGTTTCTTCACCCCGAATCCGGTGGCTTTCGGTTCGTCGATCTCGCACTGGATCGACACCGCGTCGCCGGATCTGCTGATGGAGCCGTCCATCGGCAATGTCTCCGGTTACGGCCTCGATCTCACCGACGAGCAGCTCTTCGACGTCGGCTGGGAGGAGGGCCGCACGGGCATTTTTCTCGATGGCTTCGAGAGCGGTGACCTGACCCTCTGGAGCTCGACCGTGCAGTAGACCTCGGACCCGCCGGGGCCGGCGCCTGCAAGGGCTTGCCGATCGCGGTGGGGTCGACCCCGCCGGGGGCGGCTCCCCGCCGCCCCCCGGATCGTCGCCGTCGGGTACTCCCCGTGGTGATTAGGAGTTTCTGCGTCCGCCGGTGGCCATTCTTGTCAGACTTCGATTCGGACTGGTATGTTCGTACGTCATAGCCCTGTATTCGTGACTCCTTGGCCGATGTCTGGAAATCTGTTGCGGGAGGGTCCGCGTACCGGGATGTTGGACAACCTGGTCTCTTCGTATGAATGTAAAACCGCTTTGAAGGAGGACGGAAGATGCAAGCACCGCACGCACCTCTCATGAGGCGTGCCTCGGTCGTCGTCGCCGTCGTCGGCGTTCTCGCTTGCGGAGTCTGGGCCTATGCCAGCTTCGCGACCGCGAACCCCTCGGTGGCTCCGGTGATCGCGGAGATAGAAATCGCACCAGAGCCGACGGCGGAGGGACAGGGTATGCGCGCCTTCATCGATCCCGAGACCGGGGAGCTGCGCGCTCCGACGGCCGAAGAGGTCGCCGAGTCGGGCCTCGCCAGCGCCATCGCCGAGCGTACCGATGTCGGCCTGACCCGCGTCGAGCGGGCCGATGGCTCGACCTCCGTCGACCTGCAGGGGCGTTACATGAGCTACGCCGTGGCCCGCATCGCCGACGATGGCGAGGTGGTTCACGACTGCCTCGACAGCTCCGAGAAGGCAGCCCATTTCGCCGCCGGTCACCATCACCCTCACCCCTCGGTGGAGGAGTAGGCGATGCGTAAGACGACCCTGCTCTCGCTGCTCGCTCTTCTGCTCGCCGTGCCGGCCTTCGGCGCCGCCACCATCACCATCGTCAACATGGACGGTCCTGGCGAGGGTTTCAACGATCCCGGTCCGCCGCTCCTGCCGGCCGCTGGCAACGACACCGCCGCCTCCGTCGGTGAGCAGCGCCTGAACGTCTTCCTGGCCGCCGCCGATCAGTGGGGCGCCATTCTCGACAGCGATGTCGAGATCTTCGTGCGTGCCAACTTCGACCCGCTGTTCTGCGACGCGACTTCGGCAGTGCTCGGCTCCGCCGGCGCCCTGGTGGTGCAGGCCAACTTCGACAACGCCGATTTCGCCGACACCTGGTACCACGCCGCCCTCGCCAACCGCATCGCCGGGGTCGATCTCGATCCGCCGCCGCCGGAGGGTCTGCAGGGCGACGACCTGCAGGCGCGTTTCAACTCGGACATCGACAACAACCCCAACTGCTTGGGTACCAACAACTGGTACTACGGCCTCGACAACAACGCGCCGGCCAACACCACCGATCTTTTCCAGGTGGTCAAGCACGAGCTCGGTCATGGTCTCGGCTTCGCCAACTTCGCCAACGAGGCGACCGGTGCCCTGTTCCAGAACCAGGCGGACATCTTCACCCAGTTCAGCCGCGACAACACCACCGGCCTGCTGTGGTCGGAGATGAACGACGCCGAGCGGATGGCTTCGGCGATCAATGACCAGAACCTGGTGTGGACCGGCGCCGCGGTGCGCGCCGAGGCGCCCAACGTGCTGGTCAACCCGGCGGCCCTCGTGATCACCGCTCCGGGCGGGATCGCCGGCACCTATGCTGCCCAGGGCGCGACCTACGGCCCGGCGGTGGCGGTTCCCGGTACCAGTGGCTCGCTGGCGATCGCCAACGATGGTGCCGGTGCCGATCCCCTCGACGGCTGTGAGCCGTTGGCGGGATTCCCGGCGGGCAACATCGCGATCATCGCGCGCGGCAACTGCGCCTTCGTGACCAAGACCCAGAATGCCCAGGCCGCTGGCGCCATCGGTGTGGTGGTGACCAACAACGCGGCCACCGGTCTGCCGCCGATGGGCGGTACCGATCCGGGTGGCATCACCATCCCGAGCATCGGCATTTCGATGGCCGACGGCGACACCATTCGCGGTGTCTTCCCGGTGGCCAACCTGGGCGGCGCGCCGCAGGGTTCGATCACCCTCGACGTCAACAGCCTGGCCGGAGCCGACGCCAATGGCTTCGTCAAGCTGTTCGCGCCCAATCCGGTGCAGCCGGGCTCGAGCGTTTCCCATTGGGACACCTCGGCGACGCCGAACCTGTTGATGGAGCCCTTCATCAATCCGGACATCGGCACCGACGTCGATCTGACCGACGAGCTGTTCGCCGACATCGGTTGGTTTGGCGCCAACTTGCCGGACATCATCGAGGTTCCGACGGTCGACACCATCGGGCTCTTCGGTTTGGCGTTGTTGCTGCTGGCTGCGGCCCTTTGGATGATGAGCCGCCGCCGTCGCGAAGACGTCTAGTCCTTTCCGCTGCCGGATCTCACGATCCGGTCGCTGGTGGTTCACGGCCCGCCCCCGAGGGGCGGGCCGTTTCTCGTTCACGGGGTTAGAGAGTTGCTCTCGACCCGTCCGTGGAGTCCGAAAACCAAGGTCCCGCTGTCGGGGTCGTTCGACGAGATCTCGACGAAGCCCGAGTAAACGCCCACGGTGGGACTTCGGAGCTGGACCCGGAAGGTCGTGCTCGCGCCAGCGGCCACGGTGGAGTCGGGAGCCTCGATGAGGGTGAAGTGATCTCCCGAGACGATGTCGGTCGGTTGGTGAATCACCAGCGCCGAGTTGCCTCGGTTCTCGATCGTGAACTGACGCGACGAAGTGCCCATGGGCACCGCCGGAGGCAGCAAATAGAGGCCGCCGTCTTGAATCTCGGTGCCGTTGCTGGTGACCACGAGATGGGGACCCGAAGGGTCACTGACGGTACCGAGGAATCCGATCGAAAAGACCGACTGATCCGGATCGTTGGTGGCGATTTCTGCACTGCCAGCGAAGGTCCCGGCGGTGTTCGACATCAGGCGAACCCGGAAGCTGGTCGAGCCTCCCGCTGGAACGGTGGCGGCCGGTGCTTGGATCAGCGAGTAGCCAATCCCCTGGACGAAGTTGCCGGGGTTCGAGATGGTGAGGGTCTCGGACCCCCGGTTCTCGATCTCGAAGAGCTTCCACACCGGTGCTCCGGTCTGGGTGCTGGGGAAGACGACCGGATTACTCACCGGATAGATGACGCCTCCACCCACCTCGGAAATCCAAAGATCGGGGCCCGCTGCGGGAAGCACTCGACCGGAAATCGAGAACTCGAAGCTGGCCGGCGTTGGGTCGGACGACGAGATTCGAATCTGGGCGGTGTAAGCCCCGGGTAGCGCGCAGACCTTTCCCAGGGTTGCCCAGAAGTGGCTCGATTCCCCGGGCGCCAGGCTGGACGATGGTCGTGAAGTCTGAGACCAACAGGGACCGCTCACCAAGGCGCCGGCGTTGAAGATGCTCAACGTTTGTTGGCCGGTGTTGGAGACGCGGATCTTGTAGCTTCGCCGACTCCCGAGCTGCGGCTGGGCACCGGGAAGATCGAACGACGAATCGGGCCGAATGATCTCGCCGGTGACGAAGTGCTCGACCCGGAGATTGGGGCCCGGCTCGGGGACGACTTGGCCGGTGATCGACAGCTCATAGATGCCGAGATCCGGGTCATTGCTGTGCAGCTCGAGCTGTCCCGTGTAGGTGCCCGGCTGACCGCATTCGAGGGTGATCTCGAGGTCGCTGCTCTGACCGGCGGCAATCACCGCCTGCGGCGGCGACGACAGAGACCAGCAGTCTCCGGTGATGCGGGCCGTCTCGATCTCGAGGTCTTGCTGACCGCGGTTTTCGAGGCGATAACGTCCGGTCCAGGATGAGCCCGTGGTGGGTGGCGATTGAACCGTTTCATCAGAACCGGACGGAACCTCGCTGCCATTGTGAGGCCGTGTCACCATCAGATCCGGCTCGGCCGATGGCGGACTGTGGTCGACCCAGATCGATACTCTGGTGTGGGTCGGGGTGTAGAAAGTGGACTCGTCTTCAATGACGACGAGCTCGACCTCGTGCAGCCCCTCGCTCAAATCCGAGGTATCGATAACGAGGGCATGGGCCGTGCCGGACGCCATGTCGGATCGAAATTCCGCGCTGACCGGTGAGCCATCGACAAAAACCGCGAATCCGGCGAGGCCATCGGGGTCGAACCCACGGGCCAGGACGAAGTAGGTGTCGTCGACGATTTGGACTCCCTCAGGACCGGTGGATCCGAAGCGAGAAGCGGTGGTGGTCTTCAGCGTGGCGCCGGTGCCGAGGGTCGGACTCGAGCCGCTGGAGCCCCAGAAGGGGCTATCCGCGGCTCGCTCCGTGTCGTGACAAACGGGACTGCAGTCGATGGTTTCAGTACAGACCTCCATTTGGTTCGGATAGTCGGGATCCTGACCACAAGGATCATTGGCTCCTGCCGTCGGGTTCGGGATGCAGAGCACCCAGCTACAGGTTTGATGCTCGGTGGTGAAGCAGTCCGTGCGGCACTCGAGATTTCTCAGGTTGCGCCAGACGTTTTCGATGTTCTGCAGTGATATGGGAAGAGATTGCAGGCGGTCGAGCCAGTAGCGAAAGTGAAAGGTATCTTCGATCGGAGGATGTGGAATATTGGGCTCGCCACAGCCAAGGCCGGATTCCGCACCGGCCAAGTTGGTGCAATCGTCTGGAATGATGCAACTGCCATCCTCATTCTCTCCTGCGACGCAGTAGCAGAACCCATCGATTCGGTGGTTTCCGAACTCGATCTGGCCCGAGTCCGGCGAAAACTCACAGAAGAGTGCATCCCTGCCGGTGCTGGGGTTGATCGCCGTCGAGCCGCGGTAGCGAACCTCGAACTGGGAGCCATCGAGCAAGGGACCGACCTCTTCGATGTTGGGTAGCGGGCCGGCGTTCAAAGTGGCTTGGATCGGAGGAGCGTTCCCGCCGTTGGGAAGACTCTGCAGCACCAAGACCGAAATGGTGTAGTTGGCCGGCGCAATCGCCTCGATTTCGAGGTTGTAGGACGGAGTGCATGGCAGATATGCCGTGGTGGTGTAGGCCGAGGTCTCTTGAGGGTTGAGGCCGTCGTAGGCGGCGCCTTCGAGGCGAGCGAAAACGCCATTGTTGTGGAAGTTACCGAAGGCATCGACGTAGCAGTTGTCAACCGTGTTGACAATCGAGCAGGTCAAGAACTGACCGTCCGTTTGGACTGGGGCGACGGGCGGCGAGATGTACTCGAAATCGTAGGGGTGAGATTCGAGCTGATCCCAGGTGTCCGGACTGAGGCTTTGAACATTGAAGCGGGGATCGCAGGAGATGTAATCGAGACCGCCGGCCTCGGCCAGATAGACGGTCCCTTGCACGATGACCTGGCTCGTTGTTGGCGAAACCGGGACGATGGAAAGGGAGCGGGAGGCCACGTCGAGAACCGGACTATGGCGGTGCTGAATCCAGATGACAGGGCCCTGGCCGAGCACCTGGGAGCCGGCGGAGAGAAGGAAGGCAGCCATCAGGACTGCTGCGAGAGTGGATCTTCGGGTCATGGATCAGGTCTCCTTGGCAAGAAGTGACCAGCCGCGAGGCTGGTCTCATGGATGTGACGCCTGAAGGTGCACTCCGTGTGTGTATGGGTTTACTTCAGCTCAGCAGCTCGAGGTTGGGCTCCAGGGCCGAGGCTTGAACCGTTCCTGGAGATAGAGGCGCTGAAGACAGCAAAAGCCCGCTCTCCGGGGGGAGAGCGGGCTTCTCCGCGACCGGATCGGGCGGCCGCTCAGAGACCGGCGCTGCGCTCGGCGATGCGGCTCAGCAGGTCGGCCTGGAGCTCGGCCACCGGGACGCCGTTCTGGCGCGAGCCGTCGCGCTTGCGGACCGCCACCGTGCCTTCCTCCATCTCGCGGTCTCCGACCACCAGCATGTAGGGAATCTTGGCGAGCTGGGCCTTGCGGATCTTGGCGTTCATGCGCTCCGAGGCGAGATCCGAGTCGGCCCGGATGCCGGCCCCGCGGAGCTCCGCGACGACCTTCTCGGCATACTCGTTGTGGCTGTCCGAGATCGGCACCAGGCGAACCTGCTGCGGCGCCAGCCAGAGCGGGAAGGCGCCGGCATAGTGCTCGATCAGGAAGCCGACCAGGCGCTCGTGGGTGGAGAGCGGTGCCCGGTGGATGCAGAGCGGGGTGGCGGCACCGCCCTCGCCGGTGATGTACTCGAGCTCGAAGCGCTCCGGCTGGGCGAAGTCGACCTGGTTGGTGGCGAGGGTGAACTCCTTGCCGATGGCGCTCTTGATCTGAACGTCGATCTTGGGGCCGTAGAAGGCCGCCTCGTCGGCGACCTCGACGAAGGGCACGCCACCCGCTTCCATGGCGCGGCGCACCATGTCCTCGGTCTTCTCCCACAGGCGCTGGTTGTCGACGTACTTCTTGCCCAGGCCCTTCCTGTGGTGGGTCGACAGGCGCATGAAGTGGCTCTCGATCTCGAACAGGCGGAAGTACTCCTGGTACATGTCGATCACCGCCATGAACTCGCTCTCGAACTGCTCCTCGGTGCAGTAGATGTGGGCGTCGTTCATCTGCAGGGAGCGCACTCGCATCAGGCCGAAGAGCTCGCCGCTCTTCTCATAGCGGTAGCAGGTGCCGTACTCCGCCAGGCGCAACGGCAGGTCGCGGTAGCTGCGCGGCCGACTGCCGAAGATCTTGTGATGGAAGGGGCAGTTCATCGGCTTGATGTAGTAGTTGAAGCCGTCCATTTCCATCGGCGGATACATGCTCTCGGCGTAGTACGGCAGGTGGCCGCTCTTGTGGAACAGGCTCTCCTTGGTGAGGTGCGGCGTGCGCACCCGCTCGTAGCCGGCCTTGAACTCGAGCTCCTTGGCGAGCTTCTCGAGCTCGTCGATCAGGATGCCGCCGTTGGGCAGCCAGAGGGGCAGGCCGGGGCCGACCTCGTCGTCGAAGGTGAAGATGTCGAGGTCCTTGCCGATCTTGCGGTGGTCGCGCTTCTTGGCTTCCTCGAGGAGGTCGAGGTGGCGACGGAGCTCCTTCTTGTTGGTCCAGGCGGTGCCGTAGATGCGCTGCATCATCGGGTTGGCCTCGTCGCCGCGCCAGTAGGCCCCGGCGATCGACATCAGCTTGAAGGCATCGACCGGGATCTTGCCGGTGTGCTCGACATGAGGGCCGCGGCAGAGGTCTTCGAAGGAGTCCTGCCGGAAGGTGGTGATCTCCGGAGCGGCCTCGATCTCATTGCCGTCTTCGTCGACCTCGCCGCTCGCCAGGCCCGCGATCAGCTCGACCTTGTAGGGCTGATCGGCGAACAGCTCGGAGGCTTCGTCGGCGCTCACCACCCGGCGCTCGAAGTCGTGGCGGCCGCCGATGATGCGCTTCATCCCCTTCTCGATCGCCGCGAGATCCTCGGGCGAGAAGGAGATCGGCTTGCCGTCTTCGTCCTGGCCGAGGTCGAAGTCGTAGTAGAAGCCGTTGTCGGTCGGGGGACCGATGCCGAGACGGGCTTGTGGGTAGAGCTCGAGAACCGCCTGGGCCAGCACGTGGGCGGCGCTGTGGCGGATTTCGTAGAGGCGGTCCTGGGCGAGTTGGCTCGACTTGGCCATCGGAGGGCTCCTGGGTCGACGTCCGCGGCAAGCGGACGGAAAAGAAAGTTTCGAGCCGGGAATGTTCGCATGCTCCCGGTTGCTTGCCAACCCCGCCCGGGCCGGTCGTTGCGGCGCTCTAGAGCGGCTGCTCGACGATGTCCGAGGACTCGTTGCAGTAGAGGTCCCGTCGCCGGGTCAGATCGGCGATGACGGCGGCGCGAAAGTCGCCGTTGGGGGCGATCGCCTCGAGCTCGGCGCGGTAGTCGGCGATCTCGAGCACTTCGAGCCGCATACGGATCTTCTGGAACAGCCGCGGCAGCCGTTGTCCCGGAACCTGGACATGGTGCAGGCCGAGGCTGTAGGCGAGCAGCAGGCGGCCTTTCGGAACCGCCTGGAGAATGTCGGCGATGCCGCCGCGGACTGTCATCGGACGACCCTTCGAGTCGAGGCCGTTGGCGCGCTTCATGCGGCCTTCCGGCAGCAGCGCCACCATCGCCTTGGGATCGTCGATCTTGCCGAGCACCGCGCTCCAGGTTTCGTCCCGCTGACGGCTGATCGACACCACGTGGGCGGCGAGGGCGCGGAAGAAGCGGCCGGTGATCGGCCGATCTATGGTCTTGGCGGCGATCGGGATGACGCCGTGATCGGCGAGGCGGCGGAGGAACCGTAGCGGCACGCCGCCGGCGAAGATCGGCTCGTAGAGGCTGGTGTGGTTGAGGATCGCCACCACCCGCAGGCCCTGCCAGGGGTCGCCCGGCGGAATCTCGCCGACGCGCTTCAGGTCGACCCGGAAGAGCAGCCCCGAGACGAGGCGCAGCATCACCAGAAAGCTGAAGGTGAAGAGCGCCCTCACTCGGAGAGTTCGCTGTTGCAGACCTGGGCAAGGGTCTGCTCCCGGGCCTTCTCGATGCGGGCCATGCGGCGCTGGAACTGGCCGAGGGCGAAGTCCGTGAAGTCGTCGAGCTGGAGACCGAAGGGCATCACCTCGTAGCTGGCGAAGGCCTCCGGAATGATGCCGAGGGCCGGCGGCAGCAGCTCGCCCATGCGCTGCTCGATGGCGCGCCACACGGAGTCGCCGTGCTCGGCGACGAGACGCGACAGCAGGTACACGCCATAGGCCAGGTGGCGTGACTCGTCGCGCTTGAGGTGCCCCACCGCCTGGCGCATGCCGGGCATCAAGTCGTGGCGCTCGAGAATGTCGTGGTATCCCCGGTAGCCGGTTTCGGCGAGCACCCCTTCGACGATGATGTTGTAGGTCACCGAGGCGCAGGCCTGGGACTCCGGCGACGGGTCCTGCTCGAGGCGCTGCAGAGCCTGCGGCAGCTCGTTGTAGAAGATGGTGCGATAGCTCGGCGTGTGGTAGCGCGACAGGTCCGTGTGCTCGTCGGCGACCTCGTCGAGGAAACGCCGGAAGAGCTCGACATGCTTGGCCTCTTCCCACAGGAAAGCCGCCAGGAACATCTCCTCTTCGAGCCGACCTTCCCGGGCCACCACCTGGATCAGCGGCAGCAGGTCGAGGGCGACGGATTCTTCGCCGGCCTGGAACAGAGAGGTCAGCCGCAGCAGCACATCGCGCTCGTCCTCGGACAAGCGTCGCCAGTCCTCGGCGTCGCGCCGAAAGTCGATGTCCGCCGGATTCCAGATACCGTGGCGTTTCGCCTTCTGCCACAGGCGCATCGGCGGCAGGCGATGATCGAGGCCTCGCGGGCTGGTGGTCTGAAAGGTGCGTTCTGGGGTCATGGGCTGGACTCCTGGCGGCGGGCATCGACGCGGCGCGCGGCGGCGACGAGCTCCTGGGCGGCTTTGGCGTGGGGAACCAGTTGGGCGGTGCGGCCGCGCTCGAGCTTGAGCTTGCCCGACATCATCGCCCAGATGGGCTCGATGTCGCCGCTGAGAACCCGCTGCCAGTCGTGATCCGTGGCGCGCAGGATGAAGGCGGCGTCGCCGGTGTCCTGCTGCGAGGCGACCCGGGCGGCCCGGCAGTCGCCATGCCAGAGATCGAGGAAGGCCAGCCGCTCTTCGCCCGTCGGCAAGGCCATGATGAACAGGATCGAGCCCTCCCAGGCGGCGGCCGCGGCGCGATAGGCGTCGCTGCTGTTGAGCTCGTCGCCCCACTCGGCGATCCAGGCTTGCGAAAAAACGTCCGGTGACACGTCAGCTCCTTGCGACGGCGCTGCCGATGTCGGCGATGATGCGCAGGTGGTGTTGCTGGTGAATGGCGAGAAAGCGCAGCCATTGGCGGGCATTGAAGTAGCCCAATACGGCGTGGCGACTGGCCTGCCGGCTGTCCGCGATGCGCGGCAGATCAGCTTCGAGGGCCGGCAGCCGCAGGCGGTAGGCTTCGAGCCGCTGACGGGCCGCCTCGCGACCGCCGTCACCCGGAAACCACTCCGGCCGTGCCTTGCCGCGGCCGCGCGGAATCCTGCCGCTCAGGAGCACCAGCCGCCCCATGGTGCTGGGACTGCCCTGAGGGTGGCCGTTGCCGCCGAGCAGCGAGTCGATGGTGTCGAGGGTCAGGCTACCGGTGATGCCGAGATGCTCGAGATGCTGCGCCACATTCCAGGCGGAAACTCTCTGCTGGCGAGCATCGATCGCCGGGCCGGCGCCATCGAGAATGGCGATCAGGTGATCCGACTGGGTGACGATGCGCCGGAACTGGCGGCCCAGGGCGGGTGTGGTCGGCGGATTCACCAACAGATCCTATCCGATCCGTCGGCCGCCGCCGGGAGGCCCCGTCGAGCCTCCGGAGGGACTCTCGAAAAGCGCCGTCGGCAAGGGGCGAGGTGGTTCCTTCGGCGGTGATGGTGGACTGTCGAGTCGGCGTCGGCGGGAACGGTTTCGAAGGCCCGGCGAGCGCGATAGGATCGGCCCCCGAGGAGGGGGATTGCGATGTCACAGAATCAGAAAGAGGGCGCCGCGTCGCCCCAGCGACCCGCCGTTTCGGCGATCATCACCACCTTCAACGAAGAGGCGAACATCGCCGGTTGCATCGATTCGCTCCTCTGGTGCGACGAGATCTTCGTCGTCGACTCCTTTTCCACCGACCGCACGCCGGAAATCGTCCGCGGCTACGAGCAGGTGCGCTTCCATCAGCGCACCTATTACGGCTCGGCGTCGCAGAAGAACTGGGCGATGGATCAGGTGGAGCATGACTGGATCCTGATCTTCGACGCCGACGAGCGCTGCACTCCGGCCTTGCAGGCGGAGCTCGAGGGCATCCTCGCCAAGGGTCCGAAGTACAACGCCTACACGATCACTCGGCGGGTCTACTTCTTGGACAAGGTGATTCGCTTCTCGGGTTGGCAGCACGACCGCGTGGTGCGGCTGATTCGCAAGGGGACGGCGCGCTACCCCAACCGTCGGGTGCATGCCGACATGACCACCGAAGGGCCGGCGCCGATCCTCAAGAACGCCATGCAGCACTACATGGTGGACAAGCTCGACGAGTACATCCTGCGGATCGTCAAGTACAGCGTGTGGGGCGCCGCCCAGGGCTGGCGCGATGGGCGGAAGTCAGGGTTCGTGCAGGTCTGGGGACGCTCCGTCTGGCGATTTTTCCGCACCTACATTTTGCAGGGAGGCTTCCTCGATGGCATGCACGGCCTGGTGTTTTGCATGCTGCAGGCCTACGGCACCTACATGAAGTGGGCCATTCTGTGGGGCTGGCGGGTCAACGCCGCCCGCGGCAAGCAACCCAACCTGCCGCCCTTCGACGACGACGACGAGGTCTGGGAGCCACCGGAGGACGAGGAAGCGACTGCAGGCCCGCCAGCCCGGTGACGGCGATCAGGCCATGACCCGCTGGGAGTCCTGCGGCGTGACCAGCCACAGGATCAAGTAGACCAGGATGCCGGGGAAGGTGGCCGAGCAGACCGAGAGCAGCACGTAGGCGATCCGGACGAAGGTCGGATTCCAACCCAGCCAACGAGCGATACCGCCGCACACGCCGGCCAGGACTTTGTCGTCCGTCGAGCGATAGAGGGCCATGAGTTCTCCTTTCCGTCGCGAGGGCCGAAGTGGCCCTCGTCGGACCCTACGTTTGGCCTCGCCTCGATGTTTCCACCGCCGCGGGCGGATGCCCGCTCGGCCCTTCTGCGCTCGCTGCCTCGGGCTCGTCGAGGCTCCGAATCAGCAGCCGGGGCAAGACGAATTGTCGACCACGAAATTGAACACGCCGGGATCCTGGGAATCCTCGAAGCGGGCCGAGTCGTCGAGGTCGGGGTCGCCCTGAATGCGGTAGCAGCGGTTGACCACCAGATTGGGATTCTGCTCCGCGTTGACGATCAGCTTGCTGCCATCGGCGCCGCTGCCCTCGAGGGTGGCGGCGGCGTTCTCGATGACGGTGCGGCAGCCGTCCGATTCATCGCGAACGGTGACGTTCGAGAAAAGCTGGCTCTGGAAGCGGGTTTGGGAGACCTGGCGCTTGGAGTTGTTGGAGCGAGGCTCATGGCTCAGGGACACGGTGACGGTGATGGATTGAAGGTCGGTCATGGGAACCCTCCTGGGAAGTGGGTGGCTGGTGGTGACCGGCTGCCCGGCCAGCGCTGGCGGCCAGCGGTCTCGTGTCGCGATGCTTCGAGAGGTCAGACGGTGGGCGGTGAGCGCCTGTGAAAGGTTGCCCGGTCAAACCTCGAACAGGCGAAGTCCTTGCTGGCGGCCGAGGTAGCGGGCCTGGAGGTTGAGGCCGGTGGCGAGCAAGACGTAGGTGCGGCCCTCGGTCAGGGGGGCGAGGGCGCGGGATTCGGCCGTCTGGTGGATCTCGACCACGGCAGGAGGGTGGTGGATCAGGGCGCGAACGTTCCACAGGCAGCGCGCGCCGCTCGCGCCGCAGATCACCGTGGTGCCGTCGAAGCATCTTCCCGGCCTGACCATCTCGAACACAGAACGGCGCCGCGCGCCGGCGGTGAATTTGTCGCCGCCGCGTCCTCGGCAGCGGGATCCCGGGATCGGCCGCGGGGAGCGCCGCTGCACTCGCCCGCGAGGTCGCGTCGCAAGCTTCACGGAACGGTCGATCGGCCGTCTTTGCGGGGGACGGAGAGAGAAAGGAATCCAGATGTCGGACCCGGCAGCACCCATTCGCGATCTCGAGCTTTGCGCCAACGAGGCGCTCGAAGCGGCGCAGCAGGTCGAGCATCACGCCGACGAGGCGTTGCTCGCTCTGCGCGCGGCTCGGGACGCGGCTCGGCAGACTCTCGAGCAGGCGCAGCGCGCCCAGCTCTGGCTGCAGCAGCTATCCGATGCCGGGGGACCGTCCTTCCGCAGTCAGATCGGCATCCTCCAGGCTCAGATGGCGGTCGCCAAAGGCCTGCAGGGACTCGAGCTGGCGGAAGGCATCCTTTCCCATTCCCGCCTCGATCTCGGCGTCGCCGGTGACAACCTGCGCGAGATCTCGGGCTCCCTCCGTCCCGCCGGCGACTGATCGCCGCCCTGGGGTCGGCGAGGTGGCCGATCGGCCACCTGAACGCTCACCCTCAATCGACAGCTCGGGAGTTGATCAGGCTCCCGGCAAGGAGAATGCGATGGCCGATGGGCTCAACTTCACCATCCTGGAGTTCTTCGAACAGCTCGGTTCGGAGGCCGGGCGCCTCGATGTGCCGTGGGCGAAATTCGAGGGAGAAACCTCGTCGCGCAAGACCTTCGAGATCGTGGGCAATCCCACCATCTACGACGCCGCCACCGAGGCCAACCTCAATCAGGCGTTTCTGCTCGGCCAGTTCTGGGGCGTTTCCGACAGCTCCAGCCAGGTGATGATCAACGGCCAGGCCCTCGAGGGTCTGACCATCCCGGCGGCCACCGGCTGGAATAGCTGGCTGACGGTTTTCTCAGCGCCGGTACTGCAGCAGGGAACCAACTCCCTCGAGATCAAGGCCAGTCCGACCCTGCCTTCCAACTTCATCATCGGCAGTATCGTGCTGCAGTGGCAGGAAGAAGATGCCGAGGGCGGAGACCAGGAGCCGGCGAATGACGTCAGCAACCTCGAGGAGCCTGCCGGGCGTCGTCGCTGAGAAACCTGCCCCGAGGGGGTGGTGGCCGAAGGAGTCGGGTGCGGCTTCTTCGGTTTTTTTGTTCCTCTCGGGAGCACTCTTGCGGGCAGCTCAGACCCGATTTTTATCATCTGCCCGGCGGGGCGTCGTCCACACCAGTCGAAGAGGCGGCTTGCCGAGGACGGCGCGGCGCGGTGTCGGATCGATCTGGCGAGGCAGGGCCCGGCGAGGGTCGGGAGGTCCGAAGCCTCGAGGGCGGTGGTCTGCGGGGGGCCTGAGGGGACGAGCGCCCCGAGCTCGGTGCCCGGGCGCGGAGATGGCGGACCACCGGTCGCCGGAGGAGTGGGGTGCGCCGGAGGGCGGGGACGGGACGTTTCGAGCCGAAGCGGCTCCGCGGCTCAAGGTGAGGAGACCGCGCTCGACAGATCGCTCAGCACGGAAGCCACCGCTTTGCCAATCTCCTCGACGTCCTGGATGCTGTCCTGGACCACCTGGTTGGCCTTCTGCAGCGCCAGCTCCGCCTGAGGAATCTTCTCCGGATCGGCCAGGATGATGGCGAGGGCCTGGCCGGACACGGCGCTGTCCAAGGTCAGGGCGTTTTGGAGGTGATCGACACTGTCCTGGACTGCCAGGCCGACGGCCTGGGCGATCTGTTGCGAAACCGCCCCCATGCCCATGGTGGCGGCCTTCGAGAGGACGATGGCGTTGGTGGTCTCGACGGCGTCGACGATCTGGGGGTTGACCTTCTGAGGGGGATCCTGCGGCATGCTGGTTCTCCTTCTTCGGCGGATCGCCGGCCGTTCTTAGGCAGTGCCCGCCATGATCTTCTCGACCGCCTTGGCGGTGGCCGCGGCAGCGACGGTCTGCATGTTCTGCTGGGCGCTGGCGCCGTTCTGCATCGTCAGGCCGATGGTCTGTCCCAGGACCTGGTAGATCATGCCCATGGCCTCGGCCGGAGCCTCGGCGAGGACCTTGACGTTGGTCTGGGTGACGGCGTCGGTTATTTGCTCGTTGACTCGATCAGGCATCGGAAGTCTCCGCTCTGGTGAATCACGCCGGGCCGCGATCTCGGGCTTCTGGTGGGAGGCCCGAGATCGCGGGCGGCGTCAGGACCGCGGTTCGAGAGCGCGGCGGGGTCAGACCCTCATCGCCCTAGCCCGCCGGCTGCAGCGGCTGCTGCGGCGGCTGGCCGGCTCCCGGAATCGTGTTCGAGGACGCGCTCGGAGTGCTCTGCGCCGTCTTGACGATCTGCTGGTTGCTTGCCAGCGACGCACTGAGCTCGGAGAGGGACGAGGCGAGGGCATTGCCGGTCAGCAGATTTTGAGTGCTGACCGCCGCCGAAGCCGGATCCATCGTGAACAACAGGTTGATTCCCTGGGTGGCGGTGGCTCCGCTGAGGGTGGTCTGCTGCTGCTGGGCGGCGACGGCGTTCTGCATGCCGATGCCGACGGTGTGAGCCATCACCTGGTAGACGGTACCGAGGGCTTGCCCCGGCGACTCTCCCAGAATCTTGACGTTGGTTTGGGTGGCCGCATCGGTGATTTGGCCATTGACGAGGGTGGGATCAGCCATGAATCAGATCTCCGTGGTTGAAAGCGGTAGGGACTAGCCGGTGGGGGTGCTCTGGGCGGTCTTCGCCGCCTGCTGGTTGCTGCTCAGGGTGGCGTTGAGGGATGCCAGCTCCTGGGCGAGGGAGTTACCGGTCAACAGCTCCTGGGTGCTCACCGAGGCCGAGGCCGGATCCATCGTGAACAGCAGGTTGACGCCCTGGGTGGTAGCGGCGGAGCTCAGAGTGGTCATCTGCTGCTGCGCCGAGGCGGCGTTCTGCATGCCGATGCCGACGGTGTGAGCCATCACCTGGTAGACCATCGCCAGCGCTTCGCCGGGAGCCTCGCCGAGGATCTTGACGTTGGTCTGGGTGACGGCATCGGTGATCTGGCCGTTGACGAGGGTGGGATCAGCCATGGTTTTTCTCCTTGTCGATGGAGGTTGAGGGAGCCGGAGTCACGCCTCCGGGCCCGCGGTTGTGAAATCGGTTGTGAAACATGGAATCAGTTCTCGAGCCGTTCGAAAGTCGCTCAGCGAACCGGAGCGATTGGTGTGGACTGGGCGGTCTTCGCCGCCTGTTGATTGAAGGACAGGGCCGATTGCAGCTCGGCCAACAGGGTGGCGAGGGAGTTGCTGCTCAGCAGCTCCTGAGTGCTGACCGAGGCGGCGGCCGGATCCATGCTGAACAGCAGGTTGATGCCTTGGGTGGTGGCCGCCTGGCTGAGGGTGGTCATCTGCTGCTGGGCAGTGACGGCATTTTGCATGCCGATGCCGACCGAGTGGCCCATCACCTGGTAGACCATCGCCAGCGCTTCGCCGGGAGCCTCGCCGAGGATCTTGACGTTGCTCTGGGTGACGGCGTCGGTGATCTGGCCGTTGACGAGAGTGGGGTCCGCCATAGTTCGTTCTCCTTCTCAGGGTCGTGGTCCGGCTGTCACCGGCACCGGTTTTCGCATCGGAAGACGACCGCTCTCCGGGGGCTGTGAATTTGCTTCTCGGTCGCTCCTGCGGAGGCCCTCAGGATCCGGTCTGGCGGAGCGCCCAGCGAGCCGTCTCACGCAGCGGGAAGAGCAGGCCGCAGCGCAGCGCCGCCTGCAGGGCTCGGCGGGCGGCGCCGGCGAAGTCGAGTTGCTGCAGGGCGAGGCCCTGGAGGGCGAGACCGTGAGCGGGTTGGGTTTCTCCCAGGTGGGTGCTGTGATCGACCGCCCGCTGGAACCAACCCTGGGCGGCGCAGCGGTCATCCAGCTTGCGAGCCGCGAAGGCGGCGTCGAGGGCGGCCGCCGCCGACAACCCGAAGGCGTCATTCGATGGCAGCCGTTGCCAGCCTTGATGGAAGGCGTCGAGGGCCAGCGTCCAGCGGCGCCGAAGGAGCTGTCGGCGAGCGCACGCGAACCAGGCCCCCGGCTCCGTCGGCAGCAGTTCCCACAGCTTCGGTAGATCGCCAGCCTCCGGAGGATCGGCGGCGCGGTGCTCGAGGAGGTCGCGCAGGAGAAAGGCATCCTGGACGTTGTCGCGCAGCAGTTTCGCTAGCAGGTGATCGGCGAGCTCATCCTGGCCGGCTCGATCGAGGATCTTCCAGCCTTTGCGGGCGGCGCGCCGATCCTCTGGATCGAGCTGACAGGCGGTGGCGGCGGCCTGGGCCGCGACGCGATGGTTGCCGGTATTGGCCAGGAGCTGCGCCAGCAGACTCCAGCCGCGGGCGTGGTGCGGTCGGCGATCGACGAACTCGGCCATCGAGCGCAGGCCATCGTGCCAGTAGCCGCGGGCGACCAGCAGGCGGGCCTCGATGCCGACCGTTTCGGCGCGGTCTGGCGCGGCGGCGCGGAGCGCTTCGAGCAGTCGGAAGGTCTCGCCCTCGGCGGCCTGGCGGCCGGCGGCGCGGTGGCGCAGGAGGCGCTCGAGGACGGCGTGGTCGGCAGGGGCCTGCTCATAGGCCGCCGCGAGGTGGCGACGGGCGGCGCGCTCGCGGCCCAGGGCGATGGCGAGATCGTGAGCGGTGATCAGCG
The DNA here is from genome assembly GCA_039028635.1 of Acidobacteriota bacterium. Classification (NCBI taxonomy): domain Bacteria; kingdom Pseudomonadati; phylum Acidobacteriota; species Acidobacteriota bacterium. The sequence continues at coordinate 47,770 of JBCCHV010000014.1, read as the reverse complement.
CCGTCGGCTGGTCAGCGGCCAGCGGAAGGACGCCGGCGAGGGCTTCGGCGGCGTCCGACAGGCGACCGAGCTCGAGGGCCGTCGCCGCCAGGGTCAGACCGTGAGTGGGGTTGCGGCCGTTCTGCGACTGGGCCTGGCGGAAGGAGCCGAGAGCCTCCTCCCACTGCCCCTCGGCTCCCGCCAATAGGGCACGCAGGTGACTGGCCAGGTCTTGCCTATGCTGGCGCTGGAGAGCGCGGCGGTAGGTTGCTCGACAGGCGTCATGCTCCCCCAGCGAGCTCAAGGTCGAACCGAGCTCGATCCAGACCGCGGCCGGCACGGCATCGCGTTCCACCACCGCCCGGTAGTGGCCGAGGGCGGCCTCGAGGTCGCCCCGGGAACGCAGGGTGCGGGCGAGTTCGAGGCGCCGTTTCCAGCCCCGGGGGTGGCGTGCGATGTAGCGTTCGAGATTGCGCACGCGGGCCTCGGTGCTCGACGCCGGAACCGCGAAACAGGGCAGCTCGACGTCCCGTTCGACTCCCGTCGGCAGGCGGACCTGGGCCGGCGTTCGGGTCTCCAGCCGGAGCGCCGGGGGAGACTTTCGGGCGCTGGCCGCGGGTGGCGGTGCGCTGTCTCCATCGCGGTAACGCTCGATTCCGCGACGCAGGATCTGGCGTCCATGCTGAATCCGCTTGCGCACGTTGACCTCGGTGATCGCCAGGCGCTCGGCGATCTGTCGGTAGCGCACCCCATGGAGGAAGTGCAGCTCCATGGGCTCGCGCAGCCGGGCGGGCAGCGCAGCGAGGTGCTCGAGGAGAACGCGCTGCATCTCGGCATCGAGGGCCAGGCGCTCGGGGTTGCGCCGGGGCGCGCCGAGGGTGCGGCTGGGGAGCGCGTCGAGATCTTCCTGAAAGCTGACTCGGCTGCGCCGCCGCTCGCGGTGCAGGTCCATGCAGGTGTTGTAGGCGATGCGGAGCAGCCAGCCGCGAGCGCTGGTCAGGGCTTCGGGTTGGCGCGGGAAGTTCTGGAAAGCGGTCATCGCCGCGCGGCTGAAGGCCTCCTCGGCGTCGTCCCGGCGGCCCCCGGTCCAGCCCAGGCAACGCTTGAAGATCTCGCTGCCGTGCTCCTCCCAGAGCTGCGAGAATCGGTGCCGCGTTCGGTCGCCGCGGCAGTGGTTCCCCCCACGCGCAGGGGTCGAGCGATCGGAGTCCACGGCGACAGTCCTCCCAGCAGCCATCGAATCGCGCCGGTAGGGCGCGGTATCGCAAGTTCTGGCCGGGTGACGTCTTCATCGCGCAGCTTGTGAATTTTCTTAAGCGAAGCTTCTTTAGAAATGTGGAACGAGGGGGCGAGAAGTTTCTTTGCGTTTTCGATGAAAAATTGACATGAGTTGGCGACGCCAGGCCGTCGACCTGGTCGACCGGTGACGCGAAGGTCCGACCGTCAGCTAGCAGGTTGCTGAACAAGTCTTGACTCGGCGCATCTTTGGTCCTCAAGAGTTCCCGAGCCCGAGGGGCGAGGCGGCGGCTAAAGCCGCCGAGGTCGGGGGTGAAGGCGCACGACATGTGCGTGCGCCTGAGGGGGGCGCCTTTAGCCCCCCTGAAACAAACAGCAGGCGCTGAATAAGTCGCCATGCGACTTTTTCAGCAGCCTGCCAGCGGGCCTCGCGGCGCGCGGGCGCCCACGAGAAGGAACTGCGGCAGGAAGGAGTGTCAGGAATCGGCGCCGAGGAGGCGTGCGAGCTTTCTCGGGTCGACGTTGTCGCCGCTGACGATGACCGCGATGTGCTGGCCCAGGCGGCCCTCGAGCTTGCCTTCGAGGAGGGCACCGAGGCAGATTGCCCCGCCGCCTTCGAGCACCAGCCGCTCTTCGACGAAGGCGTAGACCATGGCGCGGGCGATCTCCTCTTCGGAGAGCAGGACGATGTCGTCCACCAGGTCGCGACAGAGGGCGAAGGTGTGGCGATTGGGTCGCGGCAGGCCGCCTTGCAGGGCGTCGGCGAGGCTGGGTTCCTCGACGACGTCGACGATCTCTCCCGCTGCGATGCTGTCGTACATCGCCGGTCCCAGATCCTGAGACACGCCGAACAATCGGATCTCGGGGCGCAGGGCGCGGGCCGCCAGGGCGATGCCGCCCATCAGGCCGCCGCCGCTCACCGGCACGACGATGGTGTCGATCTTCGGGTCTTGCTCGAGGATTTCGAGAGCGATGGTGCCCTGACCCGCGATCACCGCCGGTTCGTCGAAAGGGGAGATGTAGGTCGAGCCCTGGGTGGCGGCCAGGTCGAGGGCGAAGGCGGTGGCTTCGTCTTGATCTTTGCCGACGACGCGCACCTCGGCGCCGCGGCGGCGAATCCCCTCGACCTTGTTCTCCGGCACCTGCTGGCTGACGCAGATGGTCGCCGGAATTCCCAGGTGCCGGGCGACCTGGGCCAGCGCCTGGCCGTGATTGCCGCTCGACATCGTCACCACGCCACGGCGACGAGCCTCCGGCGGCAGCTCGAGCACCGCGTTGGCGGCGCCCCGGATCTTGAAGGCGCCGGTCGGCTGGCAAGTCTCGAGCTTCAGGGAGACCGGGCGCCCGACCTGCTCGCCGAGGCGGTAGGAGGGTTTGAGCGGTGTCTCGACGGCGAGACCGCGAATTCTCTGGCGGGCTTCTCGAACCGAGGCGAGGGTGGGGGAGTCGGTCATCGTGGGCTGCGCCCGGGGCGGTTGCGTACAATCGGCGCCATCAACTTCTCGGTCGACGATCTTGAGCAGCCTAGACGAAATTGTCAAACCTCTCTCCGGCGGGCCGCCGTGACCGCGGCCCTCGAACAGGCGGCGACCGTCGGGGAGGCCCTCGCCCGCCTCTTCCACCCGTTCGTCGAGGTGGTGGTGCACGATCTCGCCAGTGGCCGCATCTCGGCCATCTTCAACCCCCTCTCGCGGCGCTCCGTGGGCGACGACTCGAGGGTGCGGGATCGCGCCGGCCTGGCCGCCGGGCCGGATGTTCATGGTCCCTTCGAGCAGCGCGGTCTCGACGGTCGGCGACAGAAGTACGTCAGCGTGGTGTGGCGCGACGAGATGGGCGAGGCCGTTGGCCTGCTGTGCATCAACATGGATCTCGGCGTTCTCGACCGGGTGCAGGAGGTGCTCGGTGCCTTCCTCCAGCCGGCTGGCGACTCGGCCGCCCTCGACGCCCACTTCCGGGACGATTGGCAGGATCGGGTGCGGTCCTTCGTCGGCGACTACTGCCGGCGCCACGGCCTGCCGACGACGGGGCTGGCGCGGGAGCGGCGCCGCGATCTGGTGGCCGCCCTGCAGGAGGCCGGCGGATTGCGCGCCAAGAACGCCGCCGCCTTCGTCGCCAACGTCCTCGGCGTGTCGCGGGCGACGGTCTACAACGACCTGGCGGCGCTCAAGGAGAAGGACCGAGGCGGCTGAGGGCGAAGCGGGCGATGGCGGTGTCCTGGGTTCCCAGGCCGGTGAGATCGCAAACGCTGATCTCGTCGGCGTGCCGGCGGCCGGGATGCCGACCGAGGAGGATCTCTCCCAGCTCGACGGTCTCGGCGACCGAAGGGCGGTCGCCATCGGCCTGGGCCAGCTGCTGCAGCTCGCCCAGGCGCTCGGCTTGTGACCTGGCGTCGCACACCAAGAGATCGGCGGCGCCGAGCAGATCCGGTGACAGCTCGCCCTTGCCCGGCAGATCCGCGCCGACGGCGGTGATGTGCATGCCGGGCCGAAGGTCGCGCGCCGTCAGCAGGGGCGCGCGCGCCGGCGTGGTGGTGATCAGGCACTGGCTCTCGGCGGCCAGCCGGCGCAGGTCGGTGAGGCAGGAAATCTCGACCTCGTTGCCGAGGCGCGACGCCATCTCCCGGCGATAGGCCTCGGCATGAGACGGCTGGCGCGACCACACCAGCAGGCGGCGGAAGGAGCGCACCAGCCGCAGGGCTTCCACCTGGAAGCGCGCCTGGGTGCCGCTGCCGACCACGCCGACGGTGTCGATCTGAGCCGGCGCCAGGTGTTGGGCGGCGACGGCTCCGGCCAGGCCGGTGCGCAGATCCGTCAGGTAGCCGTTGTCGAGCAGGACGGCCTCGCAGAAGCCCGTCCGGGCGCTCAGCACCAACATCAGACCGCTGCCCGTCGGCAGGCCGAGATCGACGTTGCCGAAAAACCCGGACGCGATCTTGACGGCGAAACGGTCCTGGCCGGCGACGTAGGCGCCCTTGATGTCGACATCGCCATGGCCTGCGACGTCGAAGTGCATCACCGGAGGCATCTCGGCCCGCCCCTTGCTCCACCAGGTGAAGGCTTCGGAGACCGCCGCGAGGGCGGCTTGGTCGCAGCCGACCCGCTGGCGCAGGTCCGCTTCCGAATAGACGACGACAGAAGGGCGCGAGGTCATGGGGCGGTCTCCGGAATTGCGGCCGATCGTCGTTCTTGACCCGATCTCATTTAGACAATATTGTCCACTCTCGAAGTGAGAGTCAACACCTGGCCCGGCCGTCTCACCGTGCCAGACGCCCGCCCGATCACCGGGGGAGGACCCACCGCGATGAAAATCGAAACCTTCGAGCTCGAACGCCTGCAGTCCCTGTGGGAGAACCGGGTCGACTACAACCTCACCGAAAGCGGAGTCCATCCCTACACCCTGCGCGAGCTCTTGACGCCGGAGGAGATCGAGTCGCTGCTCGACGTCCGGCTAGGCTACGGCTGGACCAACGGCGCTCCCGCCCTACGCGAGCAGGTGGCCTCCTACTACCCCGGCGCCGGAGCCGACAATGTGCTGATCACCAGTGGCTCCGCCGAGGCCAACTTCCTGGCCATGTGGACGCTCCTCGAGCCCGGCGACGAGATTGCGGTGATGGTTCCCAACTACCTCCAGATCTGGGGCCTGGCGCGCTCCCTCGGGGTGACCGTGCGGCCCTTCCGGCTGCGCGAAGAGCAGAATTGGGCTCCCGATCTCGACGAGCTGGCGGCGATCGTGACCCCGGCGACGCGGGCGATCGTGCTGTGCAATCCCAACAATCCCACCGGAGCCGTGCTCGAGCCCGCCGTGATGGAGGCGATCGTCGACCTCGCCGCAGGGGTCGACGCCCAGATCTATGCCGATGAGGTCTACAAGGGTGTCGAGCTCGAGGGACCGGAAGGGCCGAGCTTTCGCGACCTCGATGGGCGTGCGCTGGTCGCCTCGGGGTTGTCGAAGGCCCTGGCCCATCCCGGTCTGAGGATCGGCTGGCTGGTGGGGCCGGAGGAGTTCATCGCCCGCGCCTGGAAGCGCCACGACTACACCACCATCACCACCGGCTTGCTCAACGAGCAGGTGGCGTTGTCGATCCTGCAGCCGCCGCGCCGGCAGCAAATCCTGGAGCGCAATCGCCGTCTGCTGCGCTCCAACCTCGCCCTTCTCGAAGACTGGATCGGCGAGCGTTCCGAGCGCTTCTCGTTCGTCCCGCCACGGGCCGGGGGCATGGCCTTCGTGCGCTACCACTACGACATCAACTCGAGCCGGCTGGCGGAGCGCCTACGCCGCGATCAGAGCCTGCTGGTTCTGCCTGGGGACGTCTACGGCATGGACAACTTCCTGCGCCTCGGGATCGGCGAGCGTCCGGAGTACTTGACCCGTGGCCTCGAGCTCTTGGCCGAGGGGCTGGCGAGCCTGCCCGAGGGCGATCCGCCGTCCTGAAGCAGAAGCCAGCGCGCTTTCCAGCCGCGGTCGAGGGGAGTAGGCTTCCTCTATAGGGAGGAGATATCAGGACGTCTATCCGTCGGAACCGCTGGTGCGGAGCGACGACCGCGTCCGTCCCCTGGCTTCGGAGCTGCTCTCCCTGGAGTATTTCGAGGCCGAGCCCGGCGAAATGCCGACCGAGATCTTCGAGCAGCACCACATCCTGATCAACCTCCGGGACGAGCCGCAGCGGGTCGAGAACTGGCGGGCGGGCGAACACCGCGACTTCATCTTTCGCCGCGACGAGATCGTCGTCACCCCCGCCGGAGTGGAGAGCGGCTGGCGCTGGCACGCCCGCTCGAAGGTGATCGTCATCACCCTCGAACCGGACAAGCTCGAGCGCTTCGCGCAATCGGAGCTGGCCGTCCTGCTGACCGAGGCGCAGCTCGCCAACATCCCCCAGTTCCTCGACCGCGAGATCAGCGACGCCAGCGTCCTTCTCGCCGAGGCCCTCGAGCAGGCGGTGGGCTCAGCGGTGATGTTCGAGAGCCTCGCCCGCGTCTTCCTCACCAAGTTGATTCTGAAGTACGGCGAGCGCGACGAAGCCCGCGCCTTCTCGGCCAGCTTCACGCCGCAGCAATACAAGCGGGTGCTCGACTTCGTGGCGCGCCACTACGGCACCGGCATCACCCTCGAAGACATGGCCCGCGAGGCAGGGATCAGTCCGTACCACTTCTCCCGCCTGTTCAAGAAGACCATCGGCCAGTCCCCCTACCAGTTCGTCATGGCCTATCGCGTCGAACAGGCCAAGAGGCAGATGAGCGACCCGACCAGATCACTCGTCGACGTCGCCCTCTCCTGCGGATTCTCCGATCAGGCCCACTTCTCGCGCGTCTTCAAGCGCTTCAGCGGCTGCACGCCCAGTGCCTGGCGATCCTAGGCACTGGCTGAGACCGAGGTTCCGGCAGTTAAGCCGTTGGTTCCCTCCCGCGAGTTGGCTTGGAGACGGGATCCCCGCAGGCTGGTGGCGATGATGGCGAGGCGTAGGCGCACGGGTTCCCCCGGCGATGAATTTGAACTTCATTGCATTCGAATTATGCGAATACGAGGCAGGCGAGGGCCGCTGATGCCACATTCCAGCCGTTGCAGATCCGAACAACGAAGTCACGGCTCAGGTCCGCAGACGTTCAAGAAATTGCTCAAAACGACCGAAACTAGGACGCTTTGGCTGTCGTAATAGAGGATGAGTGCCCAAGCGTGGAGGGTTATTTTTGTTGACAATTTTCATAGATATCCCTCAGTATCAACGGTCAATACAGCCAGGATGTGGCTGTTCTTGGGGGACGCACGAAATGAGTCGACGGCCAGGATTCTTCGCTGGATTCCGGATCTCCCCTAGTCAGCCGGCCTGTTAGCCGGCCCAACAAGGGAGGTACTGCTTCATGAACATATTCCCCATTCTGTTCGGGGTTCGAGACCCGATCATTGGCAATGGCTTCGTTGCTGAGGTGGTGGCAAACGGGCGCTGCCTGATGCGCGAAGAATCCGATGGTGCGTTCTGGGTCGACGGAGTCAATCCCGGTGCCGTGTGCGCGGGCGGAGCGACCAAGGACGAAGCGCTCCTGAGGTTTAGAGAGGTCTACCGGGACGTTCTGGTTGAGGCGGCCAGCAGGGCCGAGTCCTTCGAGGAGTTCAGGTCTGAGCTCGAGAGATTCTTTTGGGAGGTCACTCCGGGCGATCCGGAGGAGTGGCACGAGGCGGCCGAAAGGCTGCGTAAAGACAATGGCCTCTGCGGAGACTGGCTCCCGCTGCAGCGCGATTGGGGCGAGCCGTCGCTCAAGGTTCTGAGGCGCGAAGACGACCTGGAACCCGACGTCAATGCCGCCGAGCACCTGGAGCTCGCAGCAAACAGAAGGGCTGCGTGAGTTCGAACGGCCAAGTGCAGCTCAAGAAGGTTTGGAAAATGCTGAACAAATGCGCCGATGGACACAAGGCGATAGAGCAGCAACACCTCTGGCGAATCGAGTTCCAGGGAAGAACCTTCCCTAGCCTGCCCATTGGAAGGCGGAAGGTGAAGGTACCCGAGGTTCAGCTCGGCATTGTCCGAAAGATGGTTCGCCATCTGCAGCTCGACGAAAAGTGCGTTCGGAGGCACCTTCCGCAGATCTGATCCCTCAAATGGCGGCCAGATAGACCTCGACGGCCGGCAGCTCCCCGGTGGCCCCTCGGTCGACCCTGACGGCTCGATCTCCCTCAACGGCGGCCACATGGACCCCGATGGAGGCGTCTGCCTCAATGGGGGGCAGTACGACCCGGATGGAGCTCCGGCCTCCGGTGGTGGCGGTCACGACCCAAACGGCTAGGGAGGGCTCGACGCATCCGGGAGCGAAGGCGGCTTCCTAGTCGTAACCCATGGAGTCCAAGAACGCCGAGTCCCTGATCCGCTCGCGGGCCTCGGCAGCCTCGCGATGAGATGCCTTGGCCGCGGCGTGGACGCGCTCCGCGAACACGCTCTTTTCGGCCTCCGATAGCGACGAGGCCTTCTCCAGCCCATCGACGAGGGCCTCGAGCCCGTTGGTGGAATAGCCCGAGAGGTGCTCCCGAATCTCCGTCTGGGCGGTCCGTCTAGTGCGTCGATGGTCTGGACAGCAGACCCTCAGGGCGCGGTCGGGAAGCTCCCAGGGCTCGACCCCCTTCGGGAAATAGTTGATGTGAACCGACAGATCTTCGTAGGCATCGCAGTCTTGACACTCCCCTCCCGCAGCCCGAATGACCTGCTCCTCTCGCTCGATCCATCGAGGGTCCTTGAACTTCTCAGCGAAGGTCTTCATGTGTCAGTGCAATCCTCAGGAAACGAGTGGCTCATCAGGGGCTAGTGCTCCGTGGGTGGTTCGAGGGGCGGGAGAGTGGGTGTGGCGGCTGACTGTCAGCTCAAGTTCATCGTTAGTTGAGGCTCCTTGGTCAACCAGGCCCGGACGATGTAGTAGACGCAGCAAACTCCGCAGGCAAATCCGACGAGCAGGGCCACTGCCGAATAGCGACTCTCGACTCCGGCGACTGCTGCGAAGGCGAAGATCGCGAGAATCTGGACCAAAATTGCAGACCAGCCTGCTATCGAGTACCTATAGGCTCCCTCTCTCTTCTCCTTCACCGCGCGATCATGGGCCCGAAGGAAGAAATAGCTCGTTGAGAAGATGAGGCACAGCGGGAGACACATGACATACCCTGGGCCTGCAAGCCCCAGGAGGAACGCAATTCCCGCAACCCCATTCGCCACCGCTCCTAGGAGCACTAGTCCGATGAAGCAGTCCCGACACCAAATACTGCAGGCGATTACGATTGCAAGAATATATCCAAGTACAGAGGCTTGTAGCGCAAGCGGCACGACTAGAATGCCAATCGAGTAGACAATCTGAAAGGCCATAGCTTTCCTTCCTTTCCGCAGATTTAGGAGCCAGGGTCTCGCCGCAGCGCGGAGGTGATAGTCGCGCAGTTGCCCATCAGGGGCCAGTGCTCCGTGGGTGAGTCGAGGAGTGGAGGCGTTGCCCTCACTGCTTCAGCCTTTGGTCGAAGTACCTCTCCCCGCTCCCGATCTCAAGCTGAGCCCAGCTTGGGGCTGCGGGGTTGTCCAGCTTGAATACCTCCACTTGCACCACTGTGCCGTCCTCCAGCGTGAGGGGAAACGAGTTGGAGTCGTCGGCGAAAGCGGCAATCAGCGCGGCGGACGGCTGAGGATTGAGGACCGTCATCGAGCCCTCGATCTCCCCAACTCCTGGCGCGCCCTCGACGAACCACTGCTGGATGCGGAACTCGTACCGCACGGGGATTTGAGCCTCTCCGACGGCGAAAGTGCCGTGGCCGGAGAGGGTCTCGAGGAGGAGGAGTTGGCGAGTCACAGGACTTGAAAGCTGTCCGCTGCGCTGGGCGGCTCCGGGTTGGGCTCCTTGCTCGCCTCTGCGATCCTTCGGTCGGCCTCGAGCACGCTCTTCGTTAGCGCTGCAACCAACTTCTCGGCGTCGGATGCCGGTGGGATTGACTTGGCATCTCCTCGCGTTGCTCCTAGCCCCGCAACCAAGGCCGCTGCGACCGTCTTGCGAACCCAGGTCTGTCGGTAGGTCCCCAACTTCTCGTCACTCATTCCTAGCTCTCCTTACTCAATCCCCCCATCCAGGATGGCGTCGAGCTCGGCCTGGAGGGCGGGATTCATGGTGGCCTCGTGAGGCTTCACCGCACGGCGCTCTTGCCCCGGAGGTGGGATCGTGCTGAACGGCTCGAAGGGGCCGTCCACCGCCTGCGCGCCCAGGTCTAGACGGTACGCGACCCAGCGATCACGCACGGGATTGCAGTACACCAGCTTGATGTCTGGGTCCGAGAGGTGGCTTCGGAAGACCCACTTCTTGCACTTCGGAACCAAGTCGTTCGCTCCGAGTGCCAGCGCGAGTCGGGTGGCCTGCTTCGCGCTCAGAGCGGGATCCCAGGGGCCGGGAAAGGCGGCGACTCCTGTTGGTCGGGCTCGAGGCTTCCCCGCCCTCGTTGGCGCCTCCTCGACAATCGCGGATAGCGCGGTCGACCGGGGCTGGCCTTGGTGGCGAACGACGAACGCGATCACGGCCACAAGAGCGATCCCTGCGGCCAGCATGATGCCGATGGCGATCAGGACGCTCTGGAGGTTGGATCGAGCGCTCATTGGCTCCTGCGAGCTCGCTGCTGCTTCCGCTCACGAAGGATCCGCTCGACTTCGTTGCGGGCGTGGTTGCTGGGGTCGAACTCTGAAAACTCACCAATAGTTCGCCGATTCGCAGGCGATGGTCGGAGATCGGCCGGCAGCGGGATCCCCGCGACGAGCTCAGGAAGCTCGGCGCAGGTCTCCGTTCCGGAGCGGAGAATGTACGCCCGAGTTGGCTCCCCGGGCCAGCCTGAGTAAACGAGGTACTGGCTCCGCTCGGTAGAGTGCCGCCGAAAGTAGTGGAGATCACCGCCACGGATTCCGCAACCGGGCTTTGCGATCGTCCGAAGGACCGGAATCGCTCCGTCGTCTGTTGCTGCGAGCCACCGCCCAGGGTACTCGTGGCCCCGGACAGGTGTCTTCGCCACCTTCGACGCGATCGCGTACGGGCTCGGGCTCAGGGCCGCCCAGGCGACGACTCCAGCTCCGATGACAAGCATCACCATCGTTGCAATGCCCACGGCCTTGAGGTTGCGATCGAACTCCGAAGGTTGAACCGAGACGACGCCGTAGGGGCTCGGTGCCTGCTGAGGGATCGCCTCCCCGCAGAACCGGCACTTGATGGCGGCGTCCTGGATCTCCTCGGTGCAGTAGGGACAGAGTTTCATCGCCCACCTTCCGTCGCGCCGCTATCTTCGAGCGAGACGCCCAGGGTTTCCAAGAGCGGGTCTCGGGCGCGATGCCAGAGTTGCCGGTCCGAGAGGTCGAGGCAACGGAGGGCTTGAAGCAGGTAGGCGGCCCCAAGGGAAGGCTTGCCCGTCTCGAGGTGGCACTCGCCGATTGACACGAGAGCCGCACTCTTGGTCTGGAGGAAGTAGTTGGCGCGAACCACGTGCTTCCTCTGCGACCGAAAGTGATCCTCCAACCAGAAAATGTCCTCGGTATCGACTCCCCGTGGCGAGCCCCGCAGGCCGGGGCGGACACTGGAGTAGACGAGGAATGCGAGGGCCTCGGCGTCCTTCGCAAGGCGCTCCCAGTGGGGGATCGCTTTGGCGCAGCCGCCGGACTTCGCAGCGTCTTCGGCCAGAATCTCGTGCCTTACGATGGCGCGAAAGGTAGGAAGCGGCTTGTCAGAAGGCCAGGTCTCGAGCACTGCGGACGCCGACAAGCAGTGGTCGATTGGCAGGGGCATGCTGGCCTGGGTAATCAGGTTCTCCAGTCTCTGAAGCTCAGGTTGGGCGCTGGCTCCTGAGACGGCAAAGAGAAGCACAACGAGGCCGGAAGCGAAGGACCGCCCGCTCACTCTCTGACCTCGAGAATCAGGCGGAGCTTTGCATCGTCACCTCCCAAGCTTTCCTGAAAGGCATCCTCGGACGGGAAGGTAAAGACAGCCTCCCGGCTTTCGGTCCTGTTCGGGGCAACCACACCCACGAGCCCCTCCGTCACCTTGACTCCAACAATGAACTCGTCTTCCCAGTTTTTCACCAGGGTGTCGCCGGCGAGGAGCTGGACCTGGAGATTGACTTTGTCTCGGCGGTTGATGGTCCGGAGAATTGGCATCACGACGACTTCGGTCCGCTTCTTTTTCCCTTTGCGGTGGAGGAGGGTGACGCTGTCGATCGTCACGCCGCGCGATATGAAGTCGCGAGTGTCTCGGATCAGCCGGGAGGTCTGCTTCGGGAGGTCGACGAAGTGGGCTTTCTTGTCGTCGCCTGCAAGAGGCAGATCGAGAAGCATGGGGGAGGCGATCTCCTGCTGCACTTGGGAGACCTTGGCGTCTTCCGGCGTCGCGGTACGGGCCTCGATCTGGGCCAGGGCTTGGATCGAGAGGAAGCCCGCGAGCACAGCCGTCTTCCACGGCAAAGCACGGCGCATTCGGTATCTCCTCGCCCTAGAGGGCACTGTGGGTTCGCTGCGAGTTTCAATCTTAGTTAGTTTTCGACTTTGCGTTATCGATTTTAGCGGCCATCATTCTTTGCGCCAAGCCTGAATTTCCATGCGGAAATCCAGATGCGTCAATTTCTTAGGGTCGCTTTGAACCTTTGACGATTTTTGGTGCCGCATCTCCGCTTTCTCAGGAACCTCCGAGCAAGAATCTTCAAGAGTCGAGCAGGGTGATTCAAGCGTGGCTGGTGGGGTGGCTTTTAGGGTTGGATGCATCACGAGGTGGTGCCGTCAGCCAAGGGCTTTCCGCACGAATCAAACGCACTGTCCCATCCCACCGGGGACGCAATCGGAGGTCGCCATGAAGAAGACCGTTACGTTCGAGAGCCACGGCCAGAAGCTGGCCGGAGACCTTTATCTACCGGAGAGCGATGCACCGGGCCAGAGCTGGCCGGCGGTCGTTGTCACCGGCGCCTGGACGACCGTGAAAGAGCAGATGGCGGCGACCTACGCTGCCGGCCTGGCCGAGCGCGGATTCGCCGCCCTGGCGTTCGACTTTCGCGGCTGGGGGCAGTCCGAGGGCGCGGAGCGGTTCGTTGAGGATCCGGAGCTCAAGACCGAGGACATCTCCGCCGCCGCGGCCTTTCTCGCCAGCCGTCCGGAGGTCGATTCGGACCACATCGTTGGCCTCGGAATCTGCGCTTCGTCCGGCTATATGAGCGACGCGGCTCGTCAGAACGCTGCCATCCAGGCGATTGCGCTGGTGGCGCCCTGGCTGCACGATGCCGCCATCGTCGAGCAGGTCTATGGCGGATCGGAGGGGGTCGACGGGCTGTTGCGAACGGCCCGTAACGCCGCCGCTGGGGAGGAGCCCGTGGTGATCGAGGCGGCGAGCCTGACCAACGAGTCCGCGCTGATGTTTGAGGCGCCTTACTACACCGAGGAGGATCGCGGGCTGATCCCCGAGTACGACAACCGCTTCGACGTCCGCTCTTGGGAACCCTGGCTGACCTACGACGGTCTGCACGGCGCCGACTCGCTCACCAAGGAGACGCTGCTGGTGCACTCCGAGGCGGCGGCGATCCCGCAGGGCGCCAAGGAGTTCGCTCGTCGTCTGGGAGAGCACGCCGAGACCCTGTGGCTGAAGGACGTCACCCAGTTCGATTTCTACGACCAGCCGCAGGCGGTGGTGACGGCGATCGAGGCGGTCGTGGCCCACTTCCGGGCGGCCCTGCGGCGGGGCGACCGCGATCGCGCGGCGATCGCCAGCGTCGTCGAGAGTGTCGGCGTCCTTGCCGATCAAGGGCGGTTCGAGGTTCTCGAGCAGCTCTACTGGGATGAGGTCGAGGTGGACTACACCAGCCTTTCCGGCGGTGAGGTCGAGCTGAAGAGCGCCCGCGCCTTGATGAACGATTGGGCTGCCGTGCTGCCGGGATTCGACCGCACTCGCCATGAAATCTCGAACGTCGCCGTCACTCTCGATGGCGACCGCGCCGAGGCGACGGCGGAGGTGACCGCCGATCATTGGGTCGGAGAGCTCTTCTGGCAGGTCGAGGGCGAGTACGCCTTCGAGTTGCGGAGCGACGAGGACGACTGGCGGATCTCCCGACACGTCTTCCTGCTGCGACGGGAAGTGGGATCGCGGGACGTGTTCGGGCCTGCCGGCGAGAAGGCGGCGGCCAAGCCCCCGGCCCATCTCCTGCGGCAGCAGACGGAGCAAGCGGTGCGCGGCTTTCTCACCGCCCTCGAAGACAAGGACATGGAGCGGTTCGCGGAGCTTTGGAGCGATGACGCGGTCCAGGACATGCCCTTTTCACCGGACGGCTTCCCGAAGCGGGTCCATGGACGAGAGGGCTTGATCGCCCACTACGCGGCCTGGCCCGAGAACAGCGGCGAGGCGGATTTCACGTCGCAACTCGTGTTCTATCCAATGGTCGATCCCGAGAAGGTCTTCGCGGAGTTTCGCGGCCGGGTCGAGATCGTGCCCACGGGGCGTCTCTACGAGCAGACCTACGGCGGCCTGTTTCACGTCGAGAACGGCAAGATCCGCCTCTTCCGGGAGTACTACGACCCGGCGCCCTTCCGCTACGCCTTCGGGCTAGACGAGAGCTAGGGTTCGTCTCCGAGAGCGTCGCCGGCGCCGTGGCGGGCGGCGCTGATGGCTGCGGTCAGCAGACCTCCGATGGCGCCGAAGGCGAGCAGGCCGACCCAGCGCAGGGCTCCTTTGATGCCCACTGGCTGCAGGACTTGGCCGAGGTGATGGGCGAAGTCGATGCCCTCTTCGGGGTTGCCGAGGGCCGCCATCAAGGCGATCAGGAGCACGCCGGCGACGGCCGTGGCGAGGCCGCCAGCGAGGCCGCGCAGGGCCAGGTTGCGGGTCGAGAGGGGCTCCCTGTGAGAGGTCTTCTCGACCCGGAACTCCGGCTCCCGGGTACCCAACGGAACGAAGCGCGCCAGCAGCAGCAGGCCGGGAATGCCCGCCGGCAGGGTGAGCCAAAAGAAGGTCTGCCAGCCGACGGCGTGCACGGCGTAGCCGGCGATCGGCCCAGAGATGATGCGCGGCAGGCCGAAGAGGCTCGAGAACAGGGCGTACTGGGTCGCCGAGAAGCGTTTCTGGGTCATGCGCAGGAGCAGAGTGGAGAAGGCGCCGGTGCCGAGCCCCTGGGTGAGCACCTCGAAGCCCATGGCGCCGTACATCAGCGGCCGATCGACGCCGCCTTCGGCGGCCACCAGCACATAGCCGACGTTCGAGAAGATCTGCAGGATGCCGAAGATCCACAGCGAATGGCCGAGGCCGATGACGGTGGTCAAGGCGCCGCCGAGGAAGGTGCCGGCGAGCACCGCGATCAGGCCGACGGTGCCGAGGGCAATGCCGCGGTCGAGGTTGCTGTAGCCCATGTCCACCAGGAAGGGCCGTTTGAGGCTGTCGGCGAGGTTGTCGGCGAGCTTGTAGAACAGCACGAAGGCGAGAATCTCGAGGGCGCGGTGGCGCGACAGGAAGCCGACGAAGGGCAGCCAGACTGCCTCCTTGAGGGATTGCGGCGGCCGGCTGGGCTTTTCCGGCGGCGGTGCCTTCCAGGTAATCACCATCATCGGCAGGTAGAGGGCGGCCAGGCCAATGGTGACCCAGGACCAGCCGATGGCACCGGCGAGGGTGATCGCGAAGGCGCCGGCGACCTGCATGGCGGCGCGGTAGACGGCGATGCGGGCGCCGACGGCGACCCCTTGCTCTTCCTGGCGCAGTACATCGACGGCGTAGGCATCGATGGCGATGTCCTGACTCGCCGAGGCGAAGGCGATGGCGAGGGCGAGGGCGCCGACCACCCACGGAGCTTCCGGGTGATCGCCGATGCCGGCGAGGGCGAGGGTGAGGACGAAGAGGGCCACCTGGGCGATCAGGGCCCAGCCGCGTCTGCGCCCGAGGCGGGCGAGGGGCGGCGAGAAGCGGTCCATCCACGGCGACCACAGGAACTTGAAGGTCCAGGGTGCCTGGGCGAGGGTGATCAGGCCGATGGTGCGAATGTCGACACCGGCGTCGCGCAGCCAGTCCGGCAGGGCGATCCACACCAGTCCGAGGGGCAGCCCCGACGAGAAGGACAGCAGCGCCACCGACAGGGTGCGCCACGAGCCCATGGCGGCTCGCAGGCTGGCGAAGGTGCCGAGGCGCTTGGGCTTGCTGTCGCTCATCGGCCGGGGAACAGGGCAGTCAGGAGATCGCCTGCACCCGCTCGGCGAGATCGGCGAGCGAGGTGTCGAGGCGTTGCGCTTCGGTGGTGAGGGCGGTGAGCTTGTCGCGCTCGGCGCGCACGAACCGCGAGTAGGGGGCGATGGACTCCAGAACGCGCCGGATGCTGCGGTCGATCTCGCCCTCGAACTCCTCCGTCAGGGTGGTGACCAGGCGATGGCGGAGATCCTCGATCTTGACCTTGAGGTCGGCCTTGGCGCGCTTGCGCTTGGCCGGAATCACGAACAGGCCGACCACCGCCAGGGTGGAGGCGGCGAGGATGCCGGTGATGTCGACGGCGGTCGAGGTCGCCAAGGTGGCCACCAAGGTGCCGAGGCCGACGGCGCCGGCTTCGAGCAGGGCGGTGCTCGCCAGGGCGCTCTGTACCGATTCCGCCAGCCGCGCCGACTCGCGTCGCCGGTCGAAGCTGTCGACGGTGCGGCGGGCGGCGCCGCCGACGGCCTCGAGGAGACCGCCGCGGTCGAGCTCGAAGCGCGCCTGGGTGCCGCCGACGATGCGGTCTTGGTGGGCCGCCTGGCGAGCGGCGAGACGGTCGCGTACGGCTTCCCACTGGCGCAGCTCGCCGTTGATCATCCAATCGATGATCTCACTCACCTTGTGGTCGATCTGCTGCGGCACGTCGGCGACCACCTGGCGCTCGAAGTCGGCCTGGATCTTGGATCGGTTCATCAGGTCGAAGGCGCGGGTCAGGCGCAGCGTCTCGTCGAAGAACTCGTGGCCACGATTCTCGAAGGCGTGGAGCACCTTCTCGACGTCGGCGAGGCGAAAGCGAAACTCCCGGGTCATGTCCTCGCGGTAGACCTCGAGCTGGCCCTCGATGTCTTCGAGGGCGGTGAAATCACCCCGCAGAAGATCCATCTGGCCATCCACCGAAGCGCGGTAGGTGGTCGCCAGCTTGCGTCCGACGCCGAGCGGATTGAGCAGCTTGAGGCGCAGCCGTTCGCCGGCGTCGAGGGTCTCGACGATGTAGCGTTCGAGGGCCTCGAAGCGGCTGCTCTCGGGAACGGCGTCGCCGGCGAGCTTGGCCTCCAGGGCCTGCAGGGCCGAGACCGGGAAGACGGCGGGTTCGAAGCCCAGCAGGCGTCGGGCGCTGTCGGCGATGAAGGTCTCGATCTCGGCGATGTCCTCGGCCTTGGCGAGGTGGTCGATCTTGTTGACCACCACCACCACCTTCTTGCCCCACTCGCGAATGCCCTCGAGGAAGGCGCGCTCACTCTCGGTGAAGGGACGATCGGCGGAGGTGACGAAGAGCACCAGGTCGGAGGCCGGCACGAATCGCCGGGTGATCGCTTCGTGCTCGCGATCGATGGCGTTGGTGCCGGGGGTGTCGACGATGTGCAGGTGGCGCAGCAGCTCGAGCGGAGCGCTGACCCTGGCCACGCCGTCCTCGATCACCGGCTCGCCGCCGGCTTCGCCATGACCCAGCAGGTGGATGCGGGCGGTGGTCGGCGTGACGCCTTCCTTGAGCAGCCGTTGGCCGACCAGGGCATTGATGAAGGCGCTCTTGCCGGCGTTGAACTCACCGGCCACCACCAGCAGGAAGAGCTCGTCCAGCCGGCGCACCGATTCGGCCAGCAGACGGCGATCCTCGTCGGTCCCTTCGACTCTCTCGAGAAATCTCTCTAAGTCGCTGAGGGCCTGACGGTTGTCGTCGAGGAGCTGGTCGTGTTCCGGGGCGAGAAGAGGCTTGATCATGGGCGCGCGACCGAATCTAGCATGGGGTTCGTCGCAGAAGCCTGGGGCCGCGCCGTCGCCGGGCGAGCGGTCATCCTGGTGAGTGTCCTTAGTAGACTTTTTTGAATTTTTCTTCTCATTTTTGGAAAATCTGACGAAATACTCTGAGATCAATGGACTTTTGTTGTTTTCAAAGGAAGAGAATTACCTTTGGGGAAATTCCATGGAAATCTTCAATATATTGATATTAAAGGGTTTGTTATTGATCTGTGGGCGGAAGATGTGTAGAGTTCGCGCATGTCCGAGAATGACCGCCTCGATCTGGCTCTGAAAATCTTGCGCATCGCGCGAGGCATGAGTCAGAAACAACTGGCCGCGACCTCGGGCGTACGCAACAACGCGATTTCGAAGTATGAGAGCGGCAAGGCGACGCCCAAGTACGACACGTTGCTGCGGCTGACCGATGGCCTCGGCTTGACCGTGACCCAGCTTCAGGTTGCCAAGGAATTCGTCGCCGACATCAATCGCCTGGCGGCGATCGAAGGGGACGGCGCGGAGGCGGCCCAGGACGGCATCGATCGCCAGGGAAACGGCATCGCCCTGGGGCACCAGATCGATCAGGTGTCGAAGGATGCCGGGCGGGTGGTGGAGCGCCTGTCGGCGCTGATGTTGGAGCTCGTCGCCCGCGGTCAGCGGTCCGAAACACCCACCGACGACTGAAACCTACCTCGCGCGGTCGAGCCCAGGACCTTCTGCTCGGGCTCAGTCCGCTGTCGCGGGCCTGCCCTGCCAGTCGGCGAGCACCGCCAGCACCTCGTCGATATCGGCGGCGGTGTGGTCGGCGCAGATCTGAAAGCGAATCTCCTCGTCCCCGCGCGGCACCACCGGGTAGGCCAGACCGGTGGCGAGGACGCCCTGCTCGAACAGGTGGCGCACCAGGTCCTGGGTGCGGGCGGTGTCCCGGACCAGCAGCGGGACCACCGGGTGGGGGCCCGGAATGATCTCGTAGCCGAGGGCCACCAAGCCGTCTTCGAAACGGCGCGTGAGATCGCGCAGGTGGGCCAGCAGGCCGAGGCCGCGCTCGCTGTCGAGGATCTCGATGGCGCGGTGGGCGGCGGTCGCCTCGCCGGCGGTGATCGGGTTGGAGTAGATGTAGAGCGGGGCCGACTCGCGCAGAAAGGTGATCACCTCCCGGCTCGACGTCACGTAGCCGCCGTTGACGCCGAAGGCTTTGCCGAGGGTCGCGATCAGGACGTCGGCCTGGCCACCGGTGTGCTCCTCGGTACCGCGGCCGGAATGGCCGAAGGCGCCGGCGCCGTGGCTGTCGTCGACCACCACCACGACGTTCTCGGAGAACTTCTCGTCGTAGCGCCGCGCCGTCTCCACGACCTCCGCCAGCGGCGCGTGGTCGCCGCGCATCGAGAAAATGCCGTCGGTCACCAGCAGCACGCGCTCGGCCTTGGCGGCGACAGCCTGATCGAGGGCGCGAGCCAGGTCGGCGACGTCGTTGTGGCGGTAGATCGCCTTGCCGAGGGGCCGCGCCATGCGCATGCCGTTGATGATGCAGTTGTGGTTGAGCTCATCGCTGACGATGAAGGTGCCCTTGGTAGTGAGGGGCACGAGCACGCCGACCACGGTGGCGTAGGCGGAGCTGAAGATCATCGCCTCTTGCCGTCCGTGAAAGCGCGCTAGGCGCTCCTCGAGGGCGACGTGTGCGGTGCAGGTGCCGCTGATGAAACGCACCGCCCCGGGGCCTGCTCCGAAGCGCTGAGTGCCCTCTTCTTCGGCGGCCATCACCTCGGGATCGAGGGACAGGCCGAGGTAGGAGTTCGAGTTCATGCGCAGGAAGGGCCGCTCGCCTTCGCCGGCGAGGCGGTAGCGGGGACCGCGGCCGTCGGCCGCCGGCAGGGTGGCCGTGACGACTTTCTCTTCGCCCTTGGCGGTGCCGGCGGCGTGGAGGTCCTGAACCTGCTGGGCGAGGGTCGAAGCGAGGCGGTCGAGGGGCATGAGGTCTAGGTCTCCGTAGACTTGTGGGCTAGTCCGAGGGAACCGTCGCCAACCCCAGCTTGCGCGACAGGTTTTCGAGCATGTCCCGGGTCATCGCGGCGAGGTCGTAACGGTGTTGCCAGCCCCATTGCCGTCGCGCCGCCGAGTCATCGAGGCGGCGGGGCCAGGAGTCGGCGATCGCCTGGCGCACCGGATCGATGCGGTAGTCGATCTCGAAGCCCGGGCGATGGCGGCGGATTTCCGTCGTCAGGAGCTCGGGAGTGAGCTGCATGGCGGTGACGTTGAAGGCATTGCGGTGCTCGAGATGGGTGGCGGGGGCTGCCATCAGCTCGATGGCGGCGCGCACCGCATCGGGCATGTACATCATGTCGAGCTGGGTATCGGCCGACAAGAAGCAGGTGTAGCGGTCGTCCTGCAGGGCGCCATAGAAGATGTCGACGGCGTAGTCGGTGGTGCCGCCTCCGGGCTCGGCGGCCCACGAGATCAATCCCGGGTAGCGCACGCCGCGAACGTCGAGGCCGTAGCGCTGGGCGTAGTAATCGCACAGCAGCTCGCCGGCGACCTTGGTGACGCCGTAGATCGAGGTCGGCCGCTGCAGCGTGTCCTGGGGTGTCGGATCGGGCGGCGTCGAGGGGCCGAAGGCGGCGATCGAGCTCGGCACGAAGAGGGCGCAGCCGGCCTGGCGCGCCACCTCGAGGGCGCTCTCGAGGCAGCCCATGTTGATCTGCCAAGCGCGCTGTGGATTTTCTTCCCCTTTGGCCGAGAGCAGGGCCACCAGGTGGAAGACGACGTCCGGCCGATGCTCGTCGACCAGCCGCGCGAAGGCCTTGCGATCGGTGCAGTCGAGGCGTGCCGAAGGACCCGAGGTCGAGATCTCGCGGATGTCCGTGGCGAGGACCGCTTGCTCGCCGTAGCGGGCTCGCAGGGCCGGCACCAGCTCGGAGCCGAGCTGGCCGGCGGCTCCCGTGACCAGGGCGCGGGTCATGGCCGGAGGCGAGCGCGGGGCGGGCTGGGGTGCAACGGCGACGGCATCGACATGGGAGATCTCCAGGAGTGAGAACGGGCGGGATTATAACCCTGCTGCAGGCTGGCGGCGGACGAGCTCGGTGGCGCGCCGGACGCAGTCCGGGACGGCGGCTCCAGTGCGGTAATTGCCGAGCAGATGGAGGCCCGGGAGCTCGCTTTCGAGGTCCGTCGCCAAACGCTCGAAGCGAGCGTGGCCGATTTCGAGCTGAGGCAGGGCGCGGGGCCAGCGCTGCAGATGCCGAAAGCTCGCCGGAGCGCTGGCGCCGAGGGCTCGGGTGAGATCGGCCTCGGCCAGGGCGATCAACTCGTCGTCCTCGCCGGCGAGCACTTCGGGATCGGTGCTGCCGCCCAGGAAGACGCTCAGGGCCACCTGGCCCTCGGGGGCGCGGTGCGGGAACAAGGTGGACGCGAAGAGGCCGCCGAGGAGCTTCAAGCCGGTGTTGCGAGGGGCCAAGAACCCGAAGCCGTCGAGGGGGTGAGCGATGGCCTCCCGGGGGTATCCCAGGGAAATCACCGCCAGCGGGGCATAGGGCAGCTCCCGGAGCGCAGCGGCGCGGCCGCCGGTCGTCGCCTCCAGGAGGTCGGCAGCGATATCCGCCGGCGTCGTCAGCACCAGTTGGCGGCAGCGGACCGTGTGGGATTCGTCGTTGCCTCGCCGCAGCTCGCAGCGAAAGCGGTCGCCCTTCTGGTTGACGGAGAGACAGGTGGTGGCGGTGTGGAGGCGGTCGCCGAGGACTTCGGCGAGGCGGTGCGGCAGGGTCTCCTGACCGTCGCGAAAGGACATCAGGGCACCCCGGCCGGTCGCCTCGCGGCCTTTAGCCGGTGCTTGCGACCGCCGGGCCCGCCGCGCGGCACGCAGGCCCCGCAACAGGCTGCCGTGCCGGTCTTCGAGCTCGGCGAGCTTCGGTAGCGCCCAGCGCAGCGACAGGCGTTCCGGATCGCCGGCATGGATGCCCGACAGGAACGGTGCCACCGCCCGCTCGAGAATCTCACCACCCAGGCGGCGACGGACGAAGTCGCCCACCGACTCCTCTTCCGGCGGTGGCGGCGGCGCCCAGGGCTCGCGCAGCAGCCGTAGCTTGGCGGCGGCGCTGAACAGAGGAGAGCGCAGCAGGGACAGCGGGCTGTCGGGCAGGGCAGCCAGCCGCCCGCGATGCCACAGGTAGCGGTAGCGGGCGGCCGGTGACGCCGTCAGTCGTTGATCTTCGAGGCCGAGGTCGCGCACCAGGGCGCGGATGGTGGGCTCTCCGTCGAGAATCGTGTTGGGACCGAGCTCGAAGCTCCAGCCGTCGCGGCGCAGAGTCCGGATGGCGCCGCCGACGGTCTCTCGCCGCTCGGCCACCAGCACCCGCTGGCCCGCTTCCTGGAAGCGGTAGGCGGCGGTCAGGCCGCTGATGCCGGCACCGACGACGAGCACGTCGACCTCGGTCGGCGAGAGGGATGGCATCGGGCGGGGCGGGGGCCGATCAGCGGCCCGTTAGCTGCAGCTCCGTTTGCGGCGGCAGCGCTTCGATGCGGAGGACCTGATAGGGCGGGTCGCCTTCCCAGCGCACTTCGAAGGAAAAGCTCACCTTGTCGCCGATCTCGACTTCCGAGAGATCGACCTCGGAGGCCACCGGAAAGGGCATCGTCATGGACGGCATGCCGACGATCTCGCCATCGAGATCGCGGAACTCGTCGATCGCCTCGTGATGCAGGTAGAGGGCCGATTCGACGGCACTCTCGCCGGGCAGGGAGACGACCTGGGCGCGGCTGTCGTAGATGGTTCCCGGCACCGCTTCCGGCTCGGCGTCGCCGCAGCCCAGCCAGGGCAGTGAGAGAAGGATGAGGAGGGGGGAGATTCGCAGCATGCTGGCGGTCTTTCTTCGACCCGCGAATCGTAGCACCGAGTCGATCTTCGGGGGCTCGCCGTGTGAGAGGATTCGGCGGGCTTTCGACAGCTCGTCGAGCGGCGATGGCCGCCGGGGCCGGGGGTGAGAGCGATCCCCGTGGAATTGGCTCGAGAGGCTCCTCGAAGGCTCACCGGTGCGGATTTCTGGCGCGAACGATTCGGAGGACGACAGACGATGAACCCATTGCGACGGTTGAGCGATCAAGGGCAGGCGGTCTGGCTCGATTTCATTCGCCGCAAGCTGCTCGTCGACGGTGGCCTGGCGCGGCTGATCGAAGCCGACGGCTTGCGCGGCATGACGAGTAACCCGTCGATCTTCCAGCAGGCCATCGGTGGCAGCGATGACTACGACGAGGAGCTCCAGGAGCTCCTGGGCCGGCGTCCCGCGACCACCGCCAGCGAGCTCTACGAGGCGCTGGCGATCGAGGACATCCGGCGGGCGGCGGATTTGCTGGCGCCGGTCTACGGCGACACCGGTGGGGACGACGGTTACGTCAGCCTCGAGGTGTCGCCTTACCTGGCCCACGACACCGAGGCCACCCTGGTCGAGGCGCGCCGCCTTTGGCAGGCCGTCGACCGGCCCAACCTGATGATCAAGGTGCCGGGGACGGCGGCCGGCGTGCCGGCGATCGAAGAGCTGACGGCGGAGGGCATCAACGTCAACGTCACGCTGCTCTTCTCCCTCTCCGACTACGAGGCGGTGGCGCAGGCCTACGTGCGCGGGCTGGAGCGCTGCACCCGGCCACAGCAGGTGGCGAGCGTCGCGTCCTTCTTCGTCAGCCGGGTCGATTCCGCCATCGACCGCCAGCTCGACGGGATCGCGGGCGCCGAGGCCCTCCTCGGCAAGGCGGCGATCGCCAACGCCAAGGTCGCCTACCGTCGCTTCCAAGAGATCTTCGGCGATTCCCGGTTCGCCGCTCTGAAGGCCCGCGGAGCCCGCCCCCAGCGCGTCCTTTGGGCCAGCACCAGCACCAAGAACCCGGCCTATCGCGACGTCCTCTATGTCGAAGAGCTGATCGGTCGCGATACCGTCAACACCCTGCCTCCGAAGACCCTCGAGGCCTTCCGCGATCACGGGGAGGTGCGCTCGACCCTCGACCAGGGGGTCGACGAGGCGCGCGGGCAGCTCGCCGCCCTCGCCGATCACGGCGTCGACCTCGACGCCGTCACCGACCAGCTGCAGGCCGATGGCGTGGCCGCCTTCGCGCGTTCCTTCGACGATCTCTTGGCGGCCGTCGAGGGCAAGCGGCGGGCGGTACTGGCGCAGTCCGTGGCGGCCCTCGAAACCACCCTCGGGGACAGCCGCTGGCGGGTCCATCGGCGTCTTCAGAGTTGGCAGGACGAGCGCTTCTCCGAGCGCCTGTGGCGTCGCGACCCGACCCTTTTCGGCAGCGACTGGGCGCCGGAGCTGGTCGACCGCCTCGGCTGGCTGGCCTTGCCCGAGAGCATGCGCCCGCGGCTGGCGAATTTCACCGCCTTCGCCGACGAGATCCGCGGCGAGGGCTTCGAGCGGGTGCTGCTTCTCGGCATGGGCGGCTCGAGCCTGGCGCCGGAGGTTTTCCAGGCGGTGTTCGGCAATGCCGCTGGCTACCCGCGGCTGGTGGTCGGCGACAGCACCCACCCGGCGGCGGTGTCGGCGCAGCTCGCCGACGGCGACCTCGCCAAGACCTTGGTGGTCGTCGCCAGCAAGTCCGGCTCGACCCTCGAGACGGACTGCCTGCGTCGTCTTCTGTGGCAGCGGCTGGCGGCGGTCGTCGATCAGCCCGGCCGTCACTTCGTGGCGATCACCGATCCCGGATCGGGCCTCGCCGCTCGGGCGCGCGAGGACGGCTATCGCCGTATCTTCGAGGCGCCGCCGGACGTCGGCGGCCGTTACTCGGCCCTCAGTCCCTTCGGCTTGCTGCCGGCGGCCCTCATCGGCGTCGACCTCGAGCGCTTCCTGCACCGCGCCGTCGCCATGGCCGAGGCCTGCTCGTCGCGCCGCTCGGAGCTGGTCAACCCTGCCCTCGAGCTGGCGGCGGTGCTGGCCGAGGAAGGCGCCGCCGGCCGCGACAAGATCACCTTCATGACCTCGCCGCGGCTGTCGTCCTTTCCCGATTGGCTCGAGCAGCTGATCGCCGAGAGCCTGGGCAAGGACGGCCGCGGCCTGCTGCCGGTGGTCGGCGAAGGCGCGACGGCCCCGGGGGACGATCGTCTGTTCGTGATCTTCGAGCTCGCCGGGGACGAAGCCGTCGCCCTGCCGGAAGCGGGTCGCGCGGTGGTTCGCCTGCGCCTCGCCGATCCGCACGATCTGGCCGGCGAGATCTTCCGCTGGGAGATGGCCACCGCGGCGGCCGGCGTCGCCCTCGGTGTCCAGCCCTTCGATCAGCCCGATGTGCAGCTCGCCAAAGAGCTCACCCAGCGCGCCATGGCTCCCGCCGCCGATGCGGCGGCCGCGGCTCCCGAGGCGCAGCCGGTGGTTGCCGGCGGTGGGGCTTTGCAGGGCTGGCTCGCCGGGGCCGACTACGTCGCGGTGATGGCCTACCTGCCGCCGACGGGCGAGATCGTGGCGCTGCTCGATGACCTCCGCCGCGCCCTGTCGCGCCACGCCGGCTGCGCCGTCACCGTCGGTTTCGGGCCGCGCTTCCTCCATTCCACCGGCCAGCTCCACAAGGGCGGGCCGGCAGGCGGCCGGTTCGTGCAGCTCATCGATCAGCCGCCGGCAGACCTAGAGGTCCCAGGCAAGGACTTCGGTTTCGCCGCCTTGGTGCGCGGTCAGGCCGACGGCGACGCCGCCGCCCTGGTGGCCAGGCAGCGCGAGCTGCGGCGCTTCGACCTCGGGAGCGACGGCGCCGCGGGATTGCGCGCCCTGGTCGATCAGCTCGCCGCCGTCGCCGTCTGAGGGCTGGTGTGGTGCCCTTCGCGGCGGGTCCTCCTCGGGATGAGCTGGTGGTGGTCGCGACCAGCCCCGAGCTCGCTTCGGCGGCGGCCGCGGCGATCGCCGCAGACCTGCGCCGGGCGGTGGCCGATCGTGGCGCCGCCTCCCTGGTACTCGCCGGAGGATCGACGCCGCGCCCGGTGTACGAGCTGCTGGCCGCGGCGGAGCTGCCCTGGGATCGCATCGAGCTCTTCTTCGGCGACGAGCGTTGCGTCCCTCCGGACCATGACGACAGCAACTTCGCCATGGTCGAGACCTGTCTTCTCAGAGCCTTGCCGGGCCCGCCGCCGGCGGTTCATCGCATCCGCGGCGAGCTCGGGCCGCGCGCCGCGGCGCGCGCCTACGACCAGGTGCTCCGCAAGCACTGCGAGGCCCGTGGCGGTTGGGACGTGGTTCTGCTCGGCCTGGGGGAGGACGGCCACACGGCGTCGCTGTTCCCGGCAGCTTTGCCGACCGAGGATGGTCGGCTGGCGGCGGAGGGGCGAGCGCCGGTGGTGCCGCACGAGCGGGTGACCTTCACTCTGCGAGGGTTGGCGTCTTGCCGGCAGGTGGTGTTCTTGGCGCGCGGTGCGAGCAAGCTGCCGGCGCTGCGCTCCGTGCTGGCGTCCTCGCCGGCGCAGAGTGGCGTCCCGCCGGCGGCGCTGGTGGCCGGGCGGCGGCGCTGGTTCGTCGACCTCGCCGCCCTCACCGGCGTTTCGTAGGCAGCCTCGCTCAGCCCGTGGCGGCGAGGTTTTTCTTCAGGAAAGTGAGGGCCTTGTACCAGGCGTCGCGCGCCGCTTCCGGCTGATAGCGCGTGCCGGAGGGATTGGCGAAGGCATGGTCGGCGTCTTCATAGACGTGGATCTCGGCGGCCTTGCCGAGCTTCCCGAGGGCGGCCTCGAAGGCTTCGACCTGAGCGACCGGAATGCCCCCGTCGAGGGCTCCGAAGAGGCCGAGGATGGGCGTTGTGAGATCGGCCAGGATCGCTTCGTCGGTCACCAGGCGACCGTAGTAGATGATCGCCGCGTCGAGCTCGCCCGGGTGCAGGAGGGCGGCCTGTAGCGACCAGCCGCCGCCGAAGCACCAGCCGATGGCGCCGGTGGTCGGGACCGACCACTGACTCTCCAAGAAGTCGTGCGCCAGGCGCAGGTTCTCCTCGCCGGCAGCGCTGTCGGTCATCGCCGCCTGCATCAGGCTGCGGGCCGAGTCGCGATCCTCGGCGACCTCGCCGCCGTAGAGGTCGACGGCCAGCGCCACATAGCCCTCCTGGGCCAGCATGCGCGCCATCGTCTCGATGTTCTCGTTCAGTCCCCACCATTCGTGGATCACCAACAGCCCGGGGTACTCACCCGGTTGACTGCCGGCTGGCCGGGCGAGATAGCCCGACAGCTCGAGGTCCCCCTGCTGCCCATAGACCACCCGCTCGCTCTCGACGTCGAGCACCTTTCCGGCGGCGCGCTGGGCGTCGGCGGCCACCGGCTCGTCGTTGGCATGCTCGTGGGCCATGCGGTCGGTGTGGGAGTGCTCACCGGCGCAGGCGGCGAGCAGGGCGAAGAGGCTCGGGATCAGCAGGACTTTGCACAGGCGCATGGTCGGGCTCCTTGGGTTGGTTTCGCGGCGGGACCCTATCAAGGGCCGGTGGCCGCTGCCTGATCGACCTCGAGGGGCCGCCATCCCGCCGGTGGTCGACCGGCGCGATTGCCCGGCCTGGCAGGGCCCGCTTTGTGGGAAGATTGCCGACAGATCTCCTGTTGCCCTTTTCGAGCTGCTGCGCGAGTCCGTTGAACCGTCAAGTTTTCGTTGCGTCCGCCTGAGCTCGGGAAGGGACGCAGTGCAACCCAGGAGGTGCGAGAGTCGATGAACGGTCGCCGAAGCAGTTCAGCCTGCGGGGGAGGCCTGGTGCTCGCCCTGCTGCTCGCGTGGTGCGCGGTGCCGGCCTTCGCCGATTGGCGCCAGAGCCCGGTGTGGGATGACGGCAAGGCCGAGTACTGCGCCTATGAGGTTTCCTGGAGCCGCTACGGCAACTCCTACGACGGCCAAGCGCTCTTGGTGGTGGTCAAGGAGCCGTGGGCGCCGGATCTCGAGGTCAAGGCCGACGTGCCGCGGCCGGATGGCTTCGATGTCCTCAAGGTCAACCACATTCGGGATGTCCAGACCGGCATCTACGCCTACCATCAGATGGCCAGCATCTTCATCGATCGGCGCAGCGGGAGCCTGCGCAAGCTGACCGCGGCGAGTACCGAGGCGTGCGGGGTCTCGACGGCGGACATCATCGCCGGCGAGCTCACCACCCGTTCCTATTTCGATGGCCAAGGACTGCGGCGGCAGCCTTATCCCGCGGCCGCTTTGCCGGAGGACGGGCTGCCGGGATTCCTGCGCGAGTTCGTCGTCGGCAACGCCCCGGCGCAGCTCGAAGTCTTTCCGACCCTCCTCGAAGGGCGCTTTCCGCGCCTCGAGGCGCAGTCCTATGACCTGACGCGGCGCTCCGCCGCGGGCGACGACATCGAGCTGCGCCTTGAAAACCGACGGGGGTGGATGTCGTATATTTTCGAGAAGGCCGAGCCGCACCGGCTGCTGAGCCTCGAACGTAGCGATGGCACGAGCTACCGCAGGACCAAGTGCGATCGTCTTCCCTATTGGCAGATGAGCCAGCCGGGCCAAGAGGCCTGGTGGCCTGAGAATAAGTGATGAGCACTCCCCCCGAACCCGCCGCTCCGACCGTCGAGTCCAGCGCCGAGGCGCCGTCGAAATTGCGCAGCTTCTGGACCGAGTGGATCCGGCCCTTCCTGGTCGTTTTGCTGGTGGTCTTCTCGTTCCGCTCGGCGGTGGCCGACTGGAACGACGTGCCCACCGGCTCGATGCGGCCGACCATCCTCGAAGGGGAGCGCATCTTCGTCAACAAGCTGGCCTACGACCTCAAGGTGCCCTTCACCCGCGTCCGGCTGCTCGAGTGGGACGACCCGCAGCGTGGCGATGTGGTGGTGCTCTACTCGCCGGCGGGCAAGAAGAAGCGCCTGGTCAAGCGGGTGGTGGGCCTGCCCGGGGATCGCATCTCGATGATCAACGGTCGGGTGCAGATCAACGGCGAGCTGGCCTCCTATCGACCCTTCGGGCCGGAGGAGCACGAGCTCGCCCTGGGCCTCGACCAGGAAGTGCTGCTCGACGACGGCCAGGTCTTCTGGGAGACCATGGAGAACGACGAGAGTCACCCGGTGATCTGGCGTGAGATGGACGCCGGCTTCGGGCGGCGCGCCCGCTTCCGCACCTTCGGACCCACGGTGGTGCCCGAAGGCAGCTACTTCGTGATGGGCGACAATCGCGACAACAGCAGCGACTCACGCGCCTTCGGATTTGTCGACCGCACCCTGATCGTGGGCGAGGCCACGACGGTGGTGTTCTCCCTCGATCCGGAGCGCCATCGCGCCCCCCGCTGGAGCCGTTTCTTCCTCGGTTTGCCGTAACTTAACGAGCCGCGTCGCGGCTGTCTTTTCCAGGGGGGCTGAAGGCGCCCCCCTCGCCTCCGCGGCCCGGCCCGCACGCACATGTCGTGCGGTGCGGCCGGCCAGGCCTCACCCCCGTCCTCGGCTGCTTTCGCCGCCGCCTCGGGCTTCCCCCTCGGAGCCGCCTGCTGCCTGGCAGGCGGCTGCTTAGTTTCGGAGGATCGAGTGGCCTAAGGGCTATAGGCGCCCCCCTCGAACCAACGCACAGGTCGTTGGCTCTCACCCCCTTTCCTCGGCGGCTTAGGCCGCCGCCTCGGGCTTTGCCCTCGGACGCCGTGTGCTGGATTAGCACACGGCTGCTTGCTTGGCAGGCTGCCTTGGGCTATGGCGTTCTCAGATCTGCACTCACCCATTGCGAACTGCAGGCTCGCCCTGTCCTGCAGCAGCAGGCCGATGCTCTCCCGGCTGCCGTGGGTGAGGCCGGCTCTGCGCCCGTTGGGCTCGGCGCCGCCTTGAAATGAAAAGACCCCGGGCGAGGGCCTCTCGCGCCGGGGTCTGGTGGCCTGCCTGAGGGGTGAGCCTCAGGCCATGGACGGGTCGACCGGCGGGGCCGGCCAGACCAGCTTCATGAGCACCTTTTCGATGCGCTCGAGGGCCCAGTCGAGCTCGTCCTTGGTGATGGTCAAGGGCGGCGCGATACGAATCACGTTCTCGTGCGTTTCCTTGCACAGGATGCCGTGCTTCTGGAGCTCTTCGCAGAAGCGCCGGGCGCCATTGGCTTCGGGCTTGAGCTCGATGCCGACCCACAGGCCGCGGCCGCGGTACTCGTGGACGTAATTCGAGGGAATCGCCTGGAGGCGCTCCATCAGGTAGTCGCCGAGGCGCGCCGAGTTGCCGATCAGGTCCTCGTCGATGAGCACCCGGAGGGCGGTGCGGGCGACTGCCGCGGCCACCGGGTTGCCGCCGTAGGTGGAGCCGTGGTCGCCGGGGTGGAAGACGCCCATCACCTCGTCGTCGGCGAGGATCGCCGACACCGGATAGAGGCCGCCGGAGAGGGCCTTGCCGATGATCACCACGTCCGGGCGAATGCCCTCGTGCTCGTACGCGAACATCTTGCCGGTGCGGCCGAGGCCGGACTGGATCTCGTCGAGCATCAGGAGCACGCGGTGCTCCTGGGTGACCTCGCGCAGCTCGGCGAGGAAGCCATCCTGCGGCAGGATGATGCCGCCCTCGCCCTGGATCGGCTCGATCAGCACCGCGGCGGTGTTGGGCGTGATCGCCTCGCGCACGGCGTCGATGTCGCCATAGGGGAGGATCCGGAAGCCGGGAGTGAAGGGACCGAAGCCCTCCTTGTACTGCTGATCCGAGGAGAAGCCGACGATGGTGGTGGTGCGACCGTGGAAGTTCTGATCGAAGACCAGAATCTCGGCCTGGTCCTCGTCGACGCCCTTGACCGTGTAGGCCCACTTGCGGGCCGCCTTGATCGCCGTCTCGACGGCCTCGGCGCCGCTGTTCATGGGCAGCGCACGGGCGAAGCCGGTGAGCTCGCAGAGCTCTTTGTAGAAGAGGCCGAGCTGGTCGTTGCGGAAGGCGCGCGAGGTGAGGGCGACGCGGCGCGCCTGCTCGACCAGGGCGTCGACGATCTTGGGATGGCAGTGGCCCTGGTTGACGGCCGAGTAGGAGGCGAGGAAATCCATGTAGCGATTGCCCTCGACGTCCCACACCCAAATCCCTTCGGCGCGTGAGATGACGACGTCGAGGGGGTGATAATTGTGCGCCCCGTAGTGGTCCTCGAGCTCGATCAGCTCGGCGCTGCTCAGGGCGGGCTTGGTCTTGATTTCGGCAGTGGTCATGGTTTCGAGTCCCCCAATCGAGTCCGTTTCGTCGTTGGCGACCAGCTTGTACCACAGTTGATACCCCGGGGGCCACATCCCGAGTTGCGCACCTGATTATCGGTGCCCTTCGCGTCCTCCTCGGGTCGACCTCGGGTGGGGCCGCGAACGGGCGGCTCGGAGCCGGGCAAGTTACGCCCTATCAGCCTTTTCGGTTACAATCGACGGAAAAGCAGGCCGGTGGCCCTTCGCCCGAGTCCGCCGTCCGATGGACCTCCATATCGTGATCTTGGCTGGGTTCAGAATCCACTTCGTGGAAGGGGAGGAGAACGGCCAGCCGGGGAGCCCCGATGACCTTTGATGAGCTGAACCTGGCCCCCGATCTACTGCGCGGAATCGCCGACCTCGGATTCACCGAGCCCACCCCGATCCAGGCCGACGCGATTCCGCCGGGCCTTGCCGGACGCGACCTGCTCGGTGCCGCGATGACCGGAAGCGGCAAGACGGCGGCCTTTCTGCTGCCCATCCTGCACCAGCTCCTCGAGCGCTCGCGGGGGGTCACCCGGGCCCTCGCTCTGACCCCGACCCGCGAGCTGGCGGCTCAGATCGAAGAGCACCTGCAGTCCCTCGGCAAGCACACGCCGCTGACCGCTGCGGTGATTCACGGCGGCGTCGCCTTCGAGCCCCAGGAAAAGGCCTTCCGGCAAGGCGTCGACATGATGATCGCCACCCCCGGGCGTTTGCTCGATCATCTGCGCCGTCCCTATGGCCATCTCGACGGGGTCGAGTTCCTGGTGCTGGACGAGGCCGATCGCATGCTCGACATGGGATTCATTCCGGACATCCGACGGATTCTTCAGAAGCTTCCCGGACGCCGCCAGACGATGTTGTTCTCGGCCACCATGCCGGGGCCCATCGCCTCCCTCGCCAAGGAGCTCCTGAAGGAGCCGGTGACGATCAACATCGAGCGCAAGGCGGCGCCGGCGGACGGCATCACCCAGGTCACCTATGCCGTCCGGCACGCTCACAAACCGGCCCTGCTGCTGCACCTCCTGAAGCGCGGCGGCATCGAGAACGCCCTCGCCTTCACCCGCACCAAGGAACGGGCCGATCGTCTGGCGGGCTATCTCAAGGGCCACGGAATCTCGGTGACGGCGATCCACGGAGACCGTTCCCAAATGCAGCGCACCCGCGCCCTCGAAGCCTTCAAGAAGGGCAAGTACCGGGTGCTGGTGGCGACCGACGTGGCGGCTCGAGGGATCGACGTCGAGGGCCTCAGCCACGTGGTCAATGTCGATGTGCCGAGTCAGCCGGAGGACTACATCCATCGCATCGGCCGCACCGGCCGGCAGCAGGCGACGGGCGATGCCATCACCTTTGTGGCGGCCCGTGAGCTCGCCGACCTGCACGCCATCGAGCGCGCCATCCGCAGCAAGCTGCCGCGCCTGACGGCGGAGGACTTCGACTACCAGACCGGTCGCTCGGTGCCGACGCCGGAGGAGGAGGCCGCCGAGCGCGAACGGCAGGAGAAGGAGCGGGCGCGGCGCGAGGCCGCCAAGGCAGCGAAGGTGAAGGCCGCTGCCGAGAGAGCGGCGGCCGCCAAGCGCAAGGCGGAGCTCAAGGCCGTCGAGGAACAGATTCGCGCCGCGGCGGCCAAGGCCGCCGCCAAGACCGATGCCACCGAGGCTGTTCCGCCCGAGACTGCTTCGGCCGCAGCCGAATCCCCAGAGGTGGTGGAAGCCGAGGTGGCCGCGGCGTCGTCGGCAGGCCCCGACGCACAGCCGGCGGAGCCGGCTTCCGAGGCGACAGCGTCGCCGACCCCGGGCGCTGCCGAAGCGCCGGTCCAGGACGCCGCTTCGGCGCCGCAACCGACCGGCAGCGAGGCGGCACCGGACGATCACCAGGCTTCGCCCCAGGCGAGCCGGTCCCGGCCGGTCGCGGTGGATTCGGACCGCGACTCGGTGCTGCAGCGATTCCGGGAGATGCAGGCGCGGCGGCGCGGTGGTCGACCCGGCCCTGCGGCGTCGCCACGACCGGCGCCGGTCGCGAAGCCATCGTCTCCGAAGCCGAAGGCAGCCCCCAAACCCCAGGCAGCTCCCAAGCCCCAGGAGGCAGACGCACCTCGACCTCCTGCCGAGATCCAGAAGACTCCGCCAGCTCCTCAGCCGGAGGCCGTTTCTCGGCCCCGGGCGGCTCCCGAAGCACCGGCGCCGCCGGCGAAGGCGGCTTCCAGCGCGCCCGCCAAGGCGGCGCCGCCGGCGAAGCGCCAGGCGTCCGGTGGGGCGTCGCGCAAGCCGGGTCAGCGATCGCCGGCCAAGAGCCGCTCGACGGCCCTGTCCCCGGAGCGAGAGGCGATCGTCGAGCGCTTCCGCGCCATGCGTCACCGTAAGCGCGGTTAGCTCGTCGTGGGCGACTGGGACTTTTCTCCGCCGCGCAGCGCGGAGCTCGGCGACCATGACGTGCCGCTCCTCGGCGAGCAGCTCGTCGGGCGCCGCATCGCCCTGCTGGTGACCGGCGGCATCGCCGCCATGAAGGCTCCGCTGGTGGCGCGCGCGCTGCGTCGTCGGGGCGCCGAGGTGACCGCCTTCGTGTCGCGCGAGGGGCTACGCTATGTCACCGAGGAAACCCTCGCCTGGAGCACCGTCCGACCGGTGGTGACCCGCCTCACCCCGGCGGCGGAGCACCTCAGCGACGGGCAGCCCTTCGACGCCTACCTGCTGGCGCCGGCGACCTACAACAGCCTCAACAAGATCGCCGGCGGCACCGCCGATAGCGTCGTCACCTCGACGCTGGCGTCGGCCATCGGGCGGCTGGAGCGGGGCGAGACCCAGGTGCTGGTGGCGCCCACCATGCACGGCACCCTGCACACCCGCATCCTCACCGACTCCCTGCGGCGGCTGGCCGATCTCGGGGTGCGGGTGATTCCGCCGCGGGACGACTACGGCAAGCACAACCTACCGAGTGAAGAGGTGCTGGTGGCGGAGGTCTGTCGCGCCGTCAGCCGGTCGCCCCTGGCCGGCGTTTCGCTGCTGGTCACCGGTGGCCCGACGGCGGTGGTGATCGATGCCATCCGCCGGTTGACCAACAAGTTCACCGGCGAGCTAGGCTGCCGCATCGCCGAAGAGCTCTACCTGCGCGGTGCCGAAGTCCACTGGGTGCACGGCGAGAGCCCGTTCTCGCCGCCCGAGTACCTGCCCTGCCGGCCGGTCCGAAACTTCGACGACTACCGGCATCAGGTGCTCGAGGTTCTCGGCGAGAAGGCCTGCCCCTTCGCCGTCTTCTCGGCCGCCGTCGCCGACTATCGACCGATCACCGTGCTGCCCGGCAAGACCCCCAGCGGGGGAGCTCTGCAGAGCCTCGAGCTCGAGCCCACGGAGAAGGTCGTCGAGACCGTGCGCCAGCGTTTCCCAGACCTCCACATGGTGACCTTCAAGTACCAGGAGGACATCTCTCACCAGGAGCTGCTCGAGATCGCCGCCGCGCGGCGCGCCCGCGGCTACCAGGCGGTGGTCGCCAACCGCGGCGAAGAGCGTGGCCCCAACGGCGAGCAGGTGGCCTACCTCACCACCGAAGGGGCCGAGCCCCAGCGCCTGGTCGACAAGCGCGGTATCGCCCGAGCCCTCGCCGACTATCTGGAGCAGCAGGCCGGCGCAGACTCCGGCTGAGCCCAAACAGCGACGGAAACAGGGGTTAGAGCCAGCCCTCCTGGCGCGCGATGCGCGCTGCCTCGGTGCGGTTGCCGGCGCCGAGCTTGTGGATCGCCTCCGAGAGGTAGTTGCGGACGGTGCCTTCGGAGAGGTGGATGCGGCCGGCGATGGCGGCGGTGCTGTGGCCTTCGCCGGCGAGTCGCAGCACCTGCCGTTCGCGCTCGGTGAGGGGGTCCGGAGCGCCCCAGGCGTCGGCGGCGAGCTCGGGGTCGACGGCTCGCAGACCGCGATGAACTCGGCGCAGGGCGTCGGCGAGGTCGCTCGCCGGCGAGTCCTTGAGGAGGTAGCCGGCGGCGCCGGCGTCGAGGGCGCGGCGTAGGTAGCCGTGCCGTCCGAAGGTGGTGAGGATGACGACCCGCGGTTTGTCCGAGGCCTGCTCGCCGTTGCGCCGGTGGACTTCGGCGGCGAGCTCGAGGCCACTCATCTCGGGCATTTCGATATCCGTCACCACGATGTCCGGAGCGCTGTCGGCGAGCAGGCCGAGGGCCTCCCGGCCGTGCTCCGCCTGGCCGCAGACGGTGATGTCGTGCTCCAGGTCGAGGAGAGCCGCGAGGGCGCCACGCACCATCGCCTGATCCTCGACGAGGAGCACTCGGATCACGAAGCTTCTCCGTGCGCTGCGCGCGGCTCCGCCGGCAGCCGAGCCACCAGCCGGGTACCGCCCTCCAGGGAGCGCACCAGGCTGCCACCGGCGGCCTGCAGTCGTTCCCGCATGCCGCGCAGGCCGGAGCCTTCGCGCCCACCGCCGATGCCGTCGTCGCTGACCGTCAGCAGCCAGCCCTGGTCGTCGCCGCGCAGCTCGACGGTGCAGGTGGTGGCCCGGGAGTGGCGCAGAACGTTGGTGAGCGCTTCGCGCAGCACGAAGGAGAAGATCTGGCTCTGCTCCTCCGGGAGCTGCACCGCGCGGTCCTGGCGCACCAGCTCGATGCCGGCGGCGCGCAGCGTGCTGTCGGCCCGCGCCAGCTCTTCCGCCAGGCTGCCGAGGCGGTAGCCGGTGACCGCGGCGCGAACCTCCGACAGGGCGCGACGGGAGATCTCTTCCACCTGGCGCATCTCGCCGGCGGCCCGTTCCGGATCGCTCGCCGCCAGCCGCGCCGCCAGCTCCGACTTGAGGGTGATCAAAGACAGGGTGTGGCCGAGGAGATCGTGCAGGTCGCGGGCGATGCGCTCGCGCTCGGCCTGGGTGGCGAGGCGCTCGACCTCCTCCTGGCTGGCCTCGAGGGCGCGGCGATTGCGGCTCAGCTCGGCGTAATGGAAGCAGATGCCGCCGACCAGGGTCGAGAAGGCCAAGGCGATGGCCCAGTAGAGGATCGGCAGGTCGAACCACCAGCTCTGCAGCACGACGGTGACCAGCACGACGGCGATCCAGCGCAGGGCGGCCCGGCCTCGCTGGGACTGGCCGAAGGCGCCGGCGGCATAGATCGGAAAGCAGGCCGCCCCGGGGTTGCCCGGCGCCGCCAGCAAAGCGACGCCGAGAATGCCCAAGGCCGGAGCGACGGCCTGGCCCTCGTCGACCCAGTAGCCGCGAAAGTAGAACACCAGGAAGAGCCCCGTCAGGGCCGCGGTGCGGCCCCATTCGAGTGCGCCCGCCTGGCCGATGGCCGGGTGCATCAAGTAGAAGCCGAGGTAGATGAGCCAGGCATAAGGGGTCCAGCCGTGGACTGCATCGCGGGGCAGGAGGCGAAGGGCCATCGTCTACTCGAGCTCGACCTGATCGATCTCGAAGCGGAACTCGCCGAGGCCGGGGCCGCCGGCGAAAGCGATACCGAGGAGGTCGGAGCCATCGATACCGAGGGATTCGAAAGCAACGCTGTGACGCTCCCAGGTGTCGTCGGCGACGAAGGTCGTTTGCACCGGAATCTGGCCGAGGCGGCGCGCGAAGACCATCAGCCGGTAGGTTCCGCCATCACCGCGGGCCATGAACGTCACGGCGCGATTGGCCGAGACGTCGACCGCCGCCATCGGCTGGTCGGCGGGAAAGAACATGGCACCGGCCCAGGGAAAGGGAAAGCCGGTCTTGACCTCGCCGCGAATCTCGAGGACGCCGCCGCGTGCGTCGTCGGTGATCACGGCGAGCTTCGTTTCGGAGGCTCCACCGGCCATCTGGTCGGTGGTCGGCTGCCAGCCGAATCCGAACTCGGCGCTCAGTTCGCCGGCGTCGAAATCGCTGATCAGTTTTTGGGAGACCACCGGATGCTTGGGCTTCTCGACGTCTTGCCGCCGCCGCTCGGTGGCCACCCCGAGCTTCCAGACGGCGACGATGTCGCGGCTGGCGGTGATGTCGTCGAGGGGGTCGCCCTCGACCAGCAGAAGATCGGCACGGCGCCCGACCTCGATGCGGCCGCGGTCCTGCAGGCCAAAGGACTCTGCCGGTACCGCGGTGGCGGCGGCGAGGGCCTCGCCGGGCGTCAGGCCGGCCTCGACCAGCAGCTCGAGCTCGCGGTGCATGCTGGCACCGTGGGCCGTTCCCGGATTGGGGGCGTCGGTGCCCGCGAGCACCGCAACCTGTGCCTGGCGTAGTAGCCGAACGGTCTCGAGGGCGTGCTCGAAGCGGTTGTCGGTCTTGCGCTGCGGTCCGAAGCTGCGGGCCAGGCTGGCGCGCTGGTCGCCGTCGAGGTAGGGGGACAGCCGCTCATCCTGCAGCACCGTCTCACCGCCCTTGCGCTGGAAGTTCTCGAGTACCGCCAGGGTGGGCACGACGAAGATGCCGTGCTTTGCCGCTCGGCGGCCGAAATCGTCGCCCGGCGCGGCATCGATGAACAGGTGAACCAGGCCATCGACTC
Organism: Acidobacteriota bacterium; assembly: GCA_039028635.1. Classification (NCBI taxonomy): domain Bacteria; kingdom Pseudomonadati; phylum Acidobacteriota; species Acidobacteriota bacterium. The sequence goes on along the minus strand of JBCCHV010000014.1, from coordinate 10,591 downwards.
CGGTCGCCATCACCTCGAGGGCGGCCTCGCGAGTCCCGATGTGGGCGACGGCGAGGCGCTCCCGCCGGTGGGCCGCCGCGGCGACGGCCCGAATGGTGTCGATGTCGAGGGTCGGGGTTTCGGTGCCCCAACCCTTGCCGTCCTCGTGAACCACCTTGATGAAGTCGGAGCCTTCGGCGAGGCGGGCGGCGACGAAGGCGTCGACATCGGCGCCCGCCTCGAGGGTCGGAATGCCGAGGCCGTACTGGGTGCCGTGGCCGCCCGGCGCCGTCACCAGGACGCTGGCGGAGTAGAGGTCCGCTTTGCCGGGATTGCCGTTCTCGGACTGCTGGCGACGCACCCCGGCGGCCCAATCGGCATTGGTGAACATGTCGATGGCGGTGGTGACGCCGAAGGTCAAGGCTTGCTCGAGGGCGTTGCCCCAGCAATGGGTGTGGCTGTCGATCAGGCCCGGTAGGAGGGTGCGGCCGGCGCCTTTCACCACCGGCAGCTCGGCAGCCCACGGCAGGGCCTCCCCAACCGCCACGATGCGGCCGTCGCGCACGACGACGGTGGCCTTTTCGAGGCTCGTCTCGCCATCGAAGAGGCGCACGTCGAGGATCACGAAGTCGTCGCTGGGTAGCTCGTCGGCCGCCAGGGCGAAACCGCAGGTGAGAAGGGCGAGGGAGATGAGGCAGCGCTTAATCATGGTTGTTTCCTCTCGGGCGGCGCGACGCGAGATAGGCCGTGCCGAGCAGCAACAGTGTAAAGAAGCATAGTGTGGCGAGGCTGCGCCCGACCGATTGCTGAGTTTCGAGACCGACCGCCCCGAGGGCGAGCTGGGCGAAAGAGTAGGCCGGCAGGAAGGGTGCCGCCGCCTGGACCCAGCCGGGCAGGATGTGGATCGGGATCCACAGGCCGGAGAGGAAGGCCATCGGCAGGTAGATCAAATTGATCACCGCCGGCGCCGAATGTGCGGTGCACAGGTAGCCGAGGGTGAGGCCGAGGGCGGCGAAGGGCAGGGTGCCGGCGAGGAAGATGACGACCAGCTCGAGCCACGCCGAAGCGGGGAGCTCGACCTCGCCGACGAAGGTGGCGAGGGCGGCGAGTCCGGCGACGATGGTCAGCGAGAACAGCACCGCGGTGCCGAGCTTGGCCAGGAAGTAGGCGCCGGCGGGCATCGGGCTGGCGCGCTTGAGGCGCAGCCAACCTTGCGCCCGCTCGCTCGCCAGACCGACACCAAAGGCAAACAGGGTGGCGCCGATGACCCCGAATGCGCCGTAGGTCGCTAGCAGGTAGGTGGCCATCGGCCCTTGCCCTCCGGGTGGGCTGAAGGCGAGGCCGAAGAGGATGTAGAACATCCAAGGGAAGGTCAGCGTGGGGATGACGAAGGACGGCATGCGGAAGGTCTTGACGACCTCGTAGCGGGACTCCAGGAAATAGGTGCCGAGGGGGCTCATGCGGCTTTCTCCTCACGGCCCTCGAGAAGGGCCAGGAATGCGTCTTCGAGGGCGGCGCTGCGGACCTCGAGGTGGCTGAGGTCGGGATCCCGCTCGAGCAGAGCCCGGAGGGTCTGTTCGGCGTTTTGCACCGTCAGCTCGACCCGCGGGTCGTGGGGCTCGGCGGTGCGTTGCAGGCGCTGCACTCCCGGTAGCGCGCGCAGAGTGCCGTCGTCGAGGTGGGTGTGGCAGCGGATGGTTTTGCCGCCCACCTGGGCTTTGATCTCCTGGGAAGTGCCGGCGGCCCGGATGCGGCCGCGATCGAGCACCAGCACGCGATCCGCGAGGGCGTCCGCCTCCTCCAGGTAGTGGGTGGTCAGGATGACCGAGCGGCCTTCGCGGGCGAACTGCGCGATGCGCTCCCAGAGAGCCCGCCGGCTGGCGACGTCGAGGCCGACCGTCGGCTCGTCGAGGAAGAGCAGGTCGGGATTGCCGCAGATGGCGAGGGCGAAGAGCAGGCGCTGGCGCTCGCCGCCGGAGAGCTTGCCGAAGGGCCGCCGCCGGAGCTCTTCGAGGCCGGCCAGCGCGAGCACTTCGGTGAGCGGCAGAGGCCGCGGGTAGTAGCTCGAGAACAGCCGGATGTGCTCCTCGACCCGCAGCGTCTCGGGAACGCCGGAAATTTGCAGCATGGCGCCGACCCGGCGACGTGCCGCCAGGCTGTTCGGTCGCCGGCCGAAGAGCTCGGCGGTGCCGGCGTCCGGCGACAGCAGTCCGAGCAGGAGTCCGACGAGGGTGGTTTTGCCGGCGCCGTTGGGCCCCAGCAGGGCGACGACCTCGCCGCCGTGGGTGGCGAAGTCGACACCGTCGAGGGCGGTGACGCGGCCGTATTGCTTGACGGCGCCCTGCAAGTGGGCGACCGGTGAGTTGGAATTCGAGCTCATGACTTCTCTCCTTTCGCCTGGCAGTTTGGCGTCGCTCGGGGGGCCGCGACAGTGCGCTCTGTCATCGATCCACCATGACAATTGTCATGAGCCTGTGATAAACGCTGATGGACATGAGCGATACCGTCACCCAGGGCATCCGCATCGAGGTCGAGGCGAGCTTCGAGCCGGACCACAGCAAACCGCCGGAGCAGTTCCTGTTCTCCTATCGCGTGCGCATCAGCAACCTGGGCGATCAGACCGTCCGCCTGATCAGCCGTCGCTGGGTGATTACCGACGGCGAGGGTCGCCAGCAGGTCGTCGAGGGCGCCGGCGTGGTGGGGCAACAGCCGACCCTCGAGCCGGGCGAGAGCTTCGAGTACTCGTCCTTTTGTCCCCTGGAAACGGCCGTCGGCTGGATGGAGGGGAGCTACTGGATGGAGATCTCGTCGGAGGAGTCCTTCGAGGCCGAGATCGGTCGCTTCACGCTGGCGGCACCCAACGCCGTCAACTAGCCCGCCTGAAACACGGATTGGCCGGCCTGCGTAGTGCGGGCAGGGACGGATTTCGTCCGTCCATCCGAAGACAAGCCGGCGTCGAACGCCTTTGGGGATCGCGACTATGAGCAATTTGCGGAAGCTGTGGATTCAAGGTCTGGGACTGGTCTTGGCAGGGGGCATGGCGTTGCCCCTGGGAGCCGCCGAGCTCGGCCGCGTCGAGGACCTCGAGCCCGGCGACGTCATCGTAGAGCCGTTCCGGCTGGAGCGCTCGGGTCGCGTCACCATCGCAGCCCGGGGGCCGGTGGACACCCTCGGCAACGGCGAGCGGGTGGCCGCCTGGCTGCTCGATGCGGACAGTCGTCGTGCCGTCTGGGTGCTCGACGAAGACGATGCCGACGACAAGGACCGCAAGGCCTTCGAGCTCACCCGGGAGCTCTTTCTCGAGGCCGGGGACTATGAGCTCTACGGTGCCGCCGCCCCCGATTCGGAGGCCGATCTCGACGCCATTCCGGTGGTGGGAACCGCTTTGCGGATGCTCGCCGGCCTCGAGTCCTACCGCGCCAAGGTCGAGTTGGTGTCGGTCGTCGTGCGCGGTGACGGCGAAGCGGTGTCGGCCGCCGAGCAGAAGCGCTGGATCGAGGAGCGGCGCCGTGGCCTGTTGATCGATCTCGCCCAATTGGGCGACGGCGATCGCGAGCAGCGCGGCTTCCGCCTGCCGACGGCCGCGACGGTCGAGGTGCGGTCGACTGGCGAGGTCACCCGCAGCGGGCGCTATGACTACGCCTGGATCGCCGACGCCGAGAGCGGCGAGGTGCTGTGGCAGCTCGATCGCGATACCTCCGAGCCGGCCGGTGGGGCGGAGAAAAACCGCACCACTCTGCGCCGCCTCGAGCTGCCGGCCGGCCGCTATGTTGCCGGGGTGGCCACCGATGGCTCCCATTCCTGGCAGGAGTGGAATGCCGCACCGCCGCACGATCCCACCCACTGGGGGCTCACCGTGCGTACCCTGACGGCGGTCGACGCGACCTCCTTCGATGCTCCGGCCTTCTTCGATCAGCAGGTCCTGGCGGCGGCGATCGAGGTGGGCGACGGCGAGCAGCGCGAGCTGGCCTTCCAGTTGTCCTCGGAGACGGCGTTGCGCATCTACGCTCTCGGCGAGGGCGCGCGCCGCGAGATGTACGACTATGGCTGGATCGTCGACCAAGGCAGCGGTGAGAAGGTGTGGGAGATGACTTATGAGGGCTCTCGCGATGGCGGTGGAGCGCGCAAGAACCGCCTCGCCGACGAGGTCGTGACCCTGCCCGCCGGCACCTACACCGCCTACTACGTCAGCGATGGCTCTCACTCTTACCCCGACTGGAACGCGGCGCCGCCGGCGGACCAGGAGCGCTGGGGGCTGACCCTGATGGCGCCGACGGCGGACTTCGACCGCCAGCTCTTCGGCCGTCTCACGGAAGCGGTCGGGCTGGTGCCCTTGGCGCGCGTCGAGCGGGTGCGGGACGGCGTTCACTCGAGCCAGGACTTCGAGCTCGTCCGCGAGACCGAGGTCACCGTCTCGGCCCTCGGCGAGGGCACCCGTTCGGGCATGGCGGACTACGGTTGGATCGAAGACCGCGACTCCGGTGCGCGGGTTTGGGAAATGGCCTACGAAGACACCGTCGATGCCGGTGGAGCGACCAAGAACCGGCGAGTCCAGCGGCGTTTGCGCTTGCCGGCCGGCAACTACGCCGTGCACTTTCGCACCGACAACTCTCATGCCTACGGCGAGTGGAACGCGGATCCGCCGGCGCAGCCCGATGCCTGGGGCATTCGGGTGAGCGTCGCCGAAGTTCCGTAAGCTCCGAATCCGAGGCTCAGCGGCTTCCCGGAATTGGCCCTCCGGGGGGTAGGGCAGCCGGGGAGTCTGAGACTGCCCACAATCCCTCTTCAGGGGGTTGTCTTATGCCCGAGAGAGGTTAGGATCGGCCCTCCGTACGAACCAGCTCGGGAGGGCCCGATGAGCGACAAAAAGGTAGTTCTCGCTTACAGCGGTGGCCTCGACACGGCCTGCATCCTGAAGGTGCTGCAGGAGCGTGGCTATGAGGTGATCGCCTATGTTGCCGATGTCGGACAGCAGGATGACTTCGAAGAGGTGGGCGAGCGCGCCCTGGCCACCGGGGCCACGAAGGTCTATGTCGAGAACCTGCGACGAGACTTCGTCACCGAGTTCATCTATCCGGCCATCGCCGGCAACGCCATCTACGAGAATCGTTACCTGCTGGGCACGGCCCTGGCGCGCCCTCTGATCGCGCGTCGGCAGGTCGAGATCGCACTCGCCGAGAAGGCCGGCGCGGTGGCCCACGGCGCCACCGGAAAAGGCAACGACCAGGTTCGTTTCGAGCTCGCCTATGCCGCCCTCGCCCCCCGTCTCGAGATCATCTCGCCGTGGAAAGAGGGGCCGTTCCTGGAGCGCTTCAAGGGCCGCCCGGACCTCCTCGAGTTCGCCCGCGAACGTCAGATTCCGGTGGAGGCGACGGCGGAGAAGCCCTTCAGCTCGGACGAGAACCTGATGCACAAGAGCTACGAGGCGGGCATGCTGGAGGATCCGCTGCTGGCGCCGCCGGACGACATCTTCCGCCTTACCCGCTCACCCCTCGACGCTCCGGAGACGCCGGCGCGGCTCGAGATCGAGTTCCGGGACGCCCTGCCGGTCGCGGTGCGGGACCTCGACCAGGGTGCCGCCTGGGACGATCCGCTGGAGATGTTCGTGGCCCTCAACCGCCTCGGCGGCGAGCACGGCGTCGGCCGCGTCGACATGGTCGAGAACCGCTTCGTCGGCATCAAGTCGCGTGGCGTCTACGAAACCCCCGGCGGCACAATCCTTCATCACGCCCTGCGCGATCTCGAGGGCATCGCCATGGATCGCGAGGTGCTGCGCCTGCGCGACTCCCTGTCGCCCAAGTTCTCGGAGCTGATCTACAACGGCTTCTGGTTCAGTCCTGAGATGGACTTCATCCGGGCCGCCTTCGCCCAGGCCCAGCGATTGATCGACGGCAAGGTGCGCCTCGACCTCTACAAAGGCGGCGTTCATGTGCTCGGCCGCGAGTCCCCGAGCTCCCTCTACGACCAGGACCTGTCGTCGATGGATGTCGAAGGCGGCTACGACCAGAAGGATGCCCGCGGCTTCATTCGCATCAACGCCCTGCGCCTCGGTGCGCACCAGGTGATCGTTGGGGGAGCCGACGAGCGATGAGCCGTCTGTGGGATCGCGGCGAGCCGGTGGACGAGCGCATCGCGCGCTTCACCACCGGCCGAGATCCGGAGCTCGATTGCCGACTGGTGCCATTCGATGCTCTGGCGAGCGCCGCCCATGCCGCCGGCTTGCTCGAGATCGGCATCCTGTCGGAGAGCGAGTTCGAGGCTCTGCGGCGCGAGCTGGCGGTGATCGCCCGGCAGGCCGTCAGCGGCGAGTTCGAGGTGCGCTTCGAAGACGAGGATGGCCACACGGCAATCGAGAACCGTCTCGTCGAGCGCCTCGGCGAGGCCGGCAAACGCATCCACACCGGGCGCAGCCGCAACGATCAGGTGATCGCCGCCACCCGCCTGTTCGCCCGCCGCGCCCTGCTCGACCTGGGGGGCCAGGTCCTGGGCCTCGCCGATCGCCTGCTCGCGCTCGCCGACGAGCATCGCGAGGTTTCCGTGCCGGGCTACACCCACGCTCGCCAGGCGGTGCCTTCGACCCTGGGTTTCCTGTTCGCCGCCCATGCCGAGGGTCTGCTGGCGGCGCTGCCCTGGCTGCGCACCGCCTACGAGCACGTCGATCGCTCGCCTTTGGGGAGCGCCGCCGGCTACGGTGTGCCGCTGCCCTTGGCGCGCCAGACGGTGGCCGACAAGCTCGCCTTCTCGGCGGTGCAGGAAAACACCCTGGCGGTTCAGAACGACCGCGGCAAGGGCGAGTTTCTGGTGCTGGCGGCGGTGCTCGGACCGGTGCTCGACATGGGGCGCTTGGCGGCGGATCTGATCTGGTTCGCCAGCGACGAGCTGCGCTTTGTGCGCCTGGCGACGGCGGTGACCACCGGCTCGAGCATCATGCCCCAAAAGCGCAATCCGGACGTCCTCGAGCTGGTGCGTGCCGGCAGCGCTCGCTGGCGCAGCCGGCAGGCGGAGATCGCCGCCATCGCGGGTCCTTTGTCCTCCGGATACCACCGTGATCTGCAGCTCACCAAGGAACCCTTCCTCGAAGCGATGGTGGGCGCCGGCGACCTGCTGGCGGCGATGCTACCGGTGCTCGAGACCCTCGAGGTCGATGCCGAGCGCTGCCGCGCCGCCTTCCAGCGTTCCATCGGGGCCACCGACGAGGTCTTCCGGCGGGTCGCCGAGGGCGAGCCTTTCCGCACCGCCTACAAAGCGGTGGCGCAGGACCCGGAAGGCGCCGTCTCCGGTGATCCGGCGGAGAGCTGGCGCTTGCGCACCCACCTCGGTGCTCCCGGCGCCCTCGATCTCGATGCCAGTCGCAGGCGGCGGCGGGAGGCCGCCGAGTGGCTGCGCGCAACGTCGGAACGCGAGGGTGCCGCTTGGGACCTTCTCGCAGAGGAGCGCTGAGATCCACCGCGAGGAACCTCCGGCATGAGCCGGTCCGATCATTTCTCCGCCGTTGCCGACGGCTACGCGCGCTTCCGTCCGAGCTATCCGGCGGAGCTGTTCACCCATCTCGCCAGCCTGGTGGGCCGGTGTCGGCTGGCCTGGGACTGCGCCACCGGCAGTGGACAGGCGGCGGTGGCTCTCGCCGAGCACTTCGATCGCGTCGTGGCGACCGATCTGTCGCAGAGCCAGATCGATTCCGCCAGTCAGCATCGGCGGGTGGAGTACCGGGCGGTGGCGGCCGAGGAGCCCACCTTGGAGGACTCCTCCGTCGATCTGGTGACGGTCGCCCAAGCGCTCCATTGGCTCGACCTGCCGAGCTTCTACGCCGAGGTCGAGCGGGTGCTGTCGGCGGATGGCGTGATCGCCGTCTGGTGCTACAACAACCTGCAGGCCTCCCCGCGCGTCAACGCTGTCGTCAATCGCTACTACAGCCAGGTGGTCGGGCCCTACTGGCCGCCGGAGCGGCGCCTTCTCGAGGCCGGTTACCGCACGGTGCCCTTCCCCTTCGTCGAGGTCGACGTGCCGGAGATCGACATGCGCGCCGACTGGACCCTCGAGCGGCTGCTCGGCTACCTCGAGACCTGGTCCGCCACCACTCGCTACCGCGCCGCCGAAAAGAAAGACCCGATGGCGATCATCGCCGATGACCTGCGCGCCGCCTGGGGCGACCCCGAAGAACCCCAGACCATCCGTTGGCCCCTCCATCTGCGGGTCGGGCGGTTGGACCTCTAGTCAAGTTTTCTCACCGGCTCCCTTGGCGAACGGACTCGGGTTGTAGGAGGCGCAAGGCAGCGATCGGCGCGGCGTCGCAGCTAGACGGGAAGTCCTGAGGAGCTCGGTCAGGACTATTATTTGGGCGACCTATAGCCTGGCAGAGTGAATCGGGAGAGGGGGACCCTACCTGTTAAGTTTTAGCCGAAGAACAGAGGTCGAATCACTGTGGCTCCTCAGCGAGATCGGGAAGGCTGAGCGTAGACTTGGCGATCCAGTCACCTCGGCCACCCCGCAAGAAGTCTCGAGGCACCATGAGCGTTGTGCTTCGTACGACTCGATCGTCTTTCACGATCTCCATTACTACGCCCTCGGGTCTACGGTTGCATTTGTGGCGAAATCCTCGATTTTCCGAGTGAGTTTCGAATCGGATCTGGATCTCTGAAAGCTCCGCATCTATTGGGTAAGCCGCTTGAGGCGCCCATGTAGACCCATCAAAGATTGGGCGTAAGCGCACCGATAGGTCTGCCTCTGGCGCTGTCACAGTTACTGGAACTTTTAGGTAAGACTTTGGGCACTTCCCGGCGGTCGATATGCAAGCGAAACTCAAGGAAAGAAACGCTATCAGCACAGCTCTAGTCATTGGGAGGCGCTCCGGTTCCGCAATTGAAGCAGTCTTTCTCTGCCTTGTATGCTGCGTTTTCGCTGATCGTTCTGAGGTGAATGAGTTCGTGCAGAACTGTGCACTCAAGAGGTCCGCAACGCCCTGGCTCATAGGTAATAGGCCCGAGCTTCATTCGGCGCCGCAAGAAGTCAATCGGACCAACCCTTCCGCACAGGCCATCAAGTCCGGGTTTGTAGATGAGAGTTGCGGTTTCCAGTTTCCGCAACAGTTCGTCCGGGTCTTCCACACAGCAAGTGTCCTCAAGCTTTTCTTTCACTGTTTTGACGGCGTCTTTAATCGCAGTCTCCTTGTCTGGCGGGAAGCCTCTGTAGGAAGTGAGCCCGGTTGGATCAAGCGAAGCCAGAGGATTGGCACGTGAGTAGACGTAAGGATTCGGTCCTCCTTCGAACCCGAGAGGATCCACCTTCGCATACCTTCCCGTGCTGTTCTCATACCAGCGATACAAGTTGTAGAAGACCTTCGCTCCTTCACTTGCCCCACCCCATGCCGAGTCGACCCACTGCCCCGGTAGCCTCAAGAAGACGCCGTTCTCGCTGGCGCCGGCGACCGTGCCGGCTTGCCAGTCGTTACCGAAGGGCTCGAAGCCGCCCTGCCAGAGTAGGTTGCCGCTGTCGTCGGTGACGAGAATCGGAGTGCCGAGGTGATCGGTGGTGAAGAAACTCCAGGAGCTGCTGGCCTGGTCGAGCTGGGCCACCGGACGACCGGCGAGGTAGAAGACGAAGGTCGACTCTTCGGTGCCGTTGACGTCCGGTCTTGCCCTCAGGACATGCACGGTGCCCTCGGAGTCGTAGATCGGCCGCACTCTTCGGCCTTGGTTGGAGAAGCAGCCAGCGCCGCCAGTTCCTCCAGCACTTCCCACCTGAGCGCTCCAGCAGCCCGTACCGCCGGTTTCGAAACCATCCCTGAAGATCTCGTTCTTCGCCGGGATCTCGGTCGCGCTCAGGAGGAAGCTACGGCCGTCGTAGAGCATCTCGGCGGCCTGGTTGACCGCCGGGCGGCGCAGGCTCGACAGGCGACCTTCGCCATCGGAGTCGAAAAGGACCTGGTGGGCTCCAGCGGTCACCTCTTCGAGATGGCCGGCCAGGCCGAAGCTGTAGTCACGGCTTCCGCCGGCACCCAGCGCGATGTTCTCGAGCAAGGCCGTGTTGCCGGGGCAATTACGGTCCGGGAGAGAGCAGGCGTTCGGCGTGTAGCTGTAGGTGTCGGTGACGGTGTCTCGCGTCTCGGAGACTCGATTGCCGAGACGGTCGTAGCTCCACCCGAGGCTGCCCCAGGGCCCCACGGCATTGGTGAGGAAATCCTGAGGAGCTTGATAGCCGTAGGAGCGATCGCCGAGGTTTCCGCCGGTGATCGCTGCGATGTTGCCGACGGGATCGGTGGCGTAGGTCCAGGTGAAGAGCGCACCAGTGGAGATGCTCAAGGGGTAGTAGCGATCGTCAGAACCGCGCGTTTCCACCAGGCCGTTGCCGAGGGTGACCTCCTCGAGCGGGCCGCTCGGCCGATAGGAGGCGCCGGTCGCGACCGGCTGCGCGGGATTCACGCCGTCGTCGACCGACAGTGACTCCTGCCGGTCGGCGAAGTCGTAGTCGTAGCTTGCGATCACGCCTCCAGGATAGCCGATGGTCTCTCGGTTGCCGTTCGCGTCGTGACCGTAAGTGAGCTCGCCATCGCGGGTGACGCGGCCGAAGCGGTCGTAGCAGTAGTCGACGGATTCGCCGTGGCGCAGGATGCTCG
>JBCCHV010000013.1 GCA_039028635.1 Acidobacteriota bacterium | reverse complement strand
TCGACTGCAGTGATCCGCGGGTGATCGACTTCTACAACCTGGTCGTCGATGCCCCGGCCGGCCGCACCGGCGCCGCCGGCCGGGTGGTGCCACCGGGCCCGGTGGTCGACGTCTGGACCCCCGGCGAGCCGGAACAGGGCAATCTCTACGTGCTGCTGCTCACCGGCGCCAACCTCGGTGGATCCACCGTCTCGAGCAGTGATCCGCGAGTGCGGGTCTTCGACGTCGAGAACTCCGACGAGGAAGTGCTCACCGGCCTGCTCGAGGTCGAGCCCGGCGCTCCCATCGGCACCATCGATCTCCTGATCGATGGCCGCCCGACCGGCCACGGCCAGGTCCCCAAGACCACCGTCTCTCTCGAGATCAAGGCGCCGGGAGGGGCCAGCAAACAGAGCGTCGACATGCGGCGCAATCCGAACCGGAAAGCCGGTGAGATCGACCCCGGCGGCCCGGGCCTCTTCCTGCAAGAGGGGTTCAGCCGCCAGAAGATCGAGGCCGCCCCGGAGGCCGCCTTCGGCTTCTGCCTCTCCCTCTACCGCTACCGGCGGCGCCAGCGCCAGAAGGTGCTGGCCTTCGACCCTACGACCCAGCAGCTGGTGCGCGGCGTCCTCGATGGCCTCGAGGTCGGCGATCGTATTCCGTTGCGCCTCGAGGTCTACTCCCTGTTCATGGAGCTCGAGTTCGAGATCTCCTTCGGCTGTCATTGGGACACCCACGGCTACGCCTGCATCACCGCCACCATCGGCTTCGAGGTACTCGGCCGCTACGGCCAGGTGGCCTCATTCCGAGGCTGCGTGATCGGAGGCTTCGGAGGTGGCTTCTCGTTCATTCAGGCCACCACCGGCGGCATCTTCGGCAGCGCCTCCTTCTTCACCAGCACCGGCGGTGGCGGTGGCGGCGGCAGCGGAACCTATCCCTGCCTCGAAGTCGCCCAGCAAAACCCCTTCCCCATCGGCGGCGCCTTCAACGGCGAAATCGAGGTCACCGACTGCTGCGACGGCGAGACCCCGATCTTCGCCAACGCCTCCGGCTCGACCTTCGGCGGCTGGCCCTTCGGCGGCGAGCTCAACCTCTCTCAGGACACGGTGGCCACGGCGGAGACGACGTGTCTCCCCACGATCACCGACCAGGAGCTCACGGTGGTGGCCTACATCGACGAGCCGAAGGCCCGGCAGGACCTGCAGCCGTTGCGCGACAAGGCCAACCTCAACCTGCGACTCAGTACCAGCAACTTCGCTTCCTGCGGAGGCCTGATGATCAAATACCTGAACGGATTCCCGGAATTTCTCGAAACCGACGACGACCGGCGCTACATCAACGCTTGGCTGACCGCCAACTCCGCCAACGACCGACCCGCCGACCAGATCGACAGTGACGACGTCCTGGATGAAGGCGACTACCGAGCCTTCGCCCGACTGCGCTACCGCCTGATCGGGGGTTCCAATTCCTCGGCGACCAGCGTCAGCTCGGCCGATACGGTCCTCGGAGACACGCCAGATCCCTGCGGCACCTTCATCAAGGCCGCCCCGGAAGCCCACCCGGCCAACGGAACCCTCGGTCGCTACGGCCTGAACCGTACCTATCTCCTGACCCAGGGCCGGTTGGGCCGCAAGGGCCAGGCGATCGACACCGCGATCAACGACTGCCCCACCAACATCTTCGGCCGATGCCAAGACTTTTCGGCTCGCATCGGTCAAACCACCCCGTGGATTTGGGCGCTTCCCGAGATCGACCACCAAGGTCAGCTCGATCCGGATCCGATTCGGCGGCAGATCTATCCGACCTACTTGATCTATCGCGATGGCCAACTCGTGGACGAGCACCTGCAAGTCAATCCCCAGGAATTCATCGACCTCGATGCCGACAACTCCTCACCGACCCTTCCCCAGTGATCGAAAGGTGGAACCGATGAGAGCAATTTTCCGAATCGTCCTCGCCCTGCCGATGATCTGGATCGTCCCAGCCCATGGCGACTCGAAGGAGCTGGACTCGACGGTCGCCAAAGCGGAAGCGCAGTTCACTCAATCGACCGTCGAGGAGGAACGCCAGGAGGCCGCCTATCTGCTGATTCGCAGTGGTCACGGCAGGGCCGAGCATGTCGACCTCCTGCTGCAAGCGGCGCAACGAGCGATCACCCGGGAGACACCTTTCCCCTTCACCGTCGATGAAGGCGGCGCAATCCAGGGACGCTCTCCATCGCAAGCATTCTTGACCTGGTGCGAAAGCCGGGATGAAGATCGTGATGCTCTGGCCAACGCCTACGTTTACGAAGACCCCGCCGACGTTCTCTTCCTCGCCCGCTCGGAGAGTGCCGAGGGTCTCACCACCCTGCGGGCCGGCCTCGAATCGGACAACCCGTGGATCGTCATGGTGAGCGCCGAAGGCCTGGCTCGCCAAGGAGACTCCCCGGATGCCATCGCTGCCAAGGCGCGTCAGGCTCTCCCGGAGTTTCGTCCCTTGATCGCCCGTGAGCTACTGCGGTTTCCCCAGGAATCCCATCAACGGACGGCCGCGGAGCTGATCGGCGACGCGGCGGCCGTCGATGCCTTCCGCCGGGCCCTCGCCCGCGAGGACGGAACGGACTCTTCGGAGGAAGCACCCTAGGGCGGAACTCGGCCGGTCCCGGGGGCGACGACTCAAACCGTCCCCGGGGCCGTCCTCTCCTTCTTGGAGCTTGCGATGAATCTCTTGATACACTCCTATTCACTCGCCCCATGGCTTGGCGGAGCGATATTCGTATCCTGGGGGCACCGCCAGCCGGCGAGGCTCTGCCATGGCTGCGCCTCCTGCCCCTCCCACCGAAACGCTCGATTCGAGCAACCAGCAGTCGAGCCCGGCTCTCGAACGCGGCACCACCATCGGTCGTTATGTGGTCCTGGCGCTGGCCGGCGAAGGCGCCCACGGGCGGGTCTACGCCGCCTGGGATCCCCAGCTCGACCGCAAAGTCGCCCTCAAGGTTCTGCGCTCGCCAGACAGCGATCGGGCGCGCCGGCGCCTGCTCCGCGAAGCCAAAGCGCTGGCGCAGCTCACCCATCCCAACGTTTTGCCGGTCTACGACGCCGGTTCCGAAGGCTCCCAGGTCTACCTCGCCACCGAGCTCGTCGAAGGCCTCAGCCTGAACGCCTGGCTCGCCGAGGGCCGGCGATCGCGGCGCCACATTCTGCAGGCCTTCCTCGCCGCCGGTCGCGGCCTGGCGGCGGCCCATCGCGAGGGCATCGTGCACGGTGATTTCAAACCCGGCAACGTCATGTTGGGCCACGATGGCCGGCCGCGAGTGGTCGACTTCGGCCTCGCCCGGCGTCGTCTCGAGAGCGAAGAGCCCCGGGGCCCAGGCCCCTCGCCGGGCACTCCGGCCTTTATGGCCCCGGAGCTCGTCGCCGGCGCCGGCGCCACCGCCTCGTCGGATCAATTCGCCGTCTGCGTCGCCCTCTGGCGCGCCCTCGGCGGCGCCCATCCGTTGGACGAACCGACCTCCCGGGAGGCCATCCCCAAACGCCTGCGCGCTCTCCTCGAGCGTGGCCTGCGCACCGATCCCCAGGAGCGCTGGCCGGATCTCGAGGCGCTGCTCGACGCCCTCGAAGAGGCGCCCCGCACCACTCGCTGGCTCGGCGCCGCTGGTGTCGGCCTTGGCCTCCTGGCCCTCGGCCTGGTGGCCGGCCAGCGCCAGTCCCGCGACCGCGATCTCTGCAGCGGTAGCCGCGCCATGGCCGATTCGGTGTGGTCCGCGAGCCAGCGCGCTGCCGTCCAGGAGCGCCTGGCGGCGCAGTCCTCGCCCGCCCTGGCGACAACCACCGGCAACGCCCTTGACCGGCGACTCGACTCCTGGGTCGAGCAGCGCACCGAGGCCTGCCGAGCAACCCACCAACGGGGTGAACAGTCGGCAGGCCTGCTCGATCTGCGCATGGCCTGCCTCGATCGTCGCCTGGCCGAAACGGCGGCCCTCGTCCGCCTGCTGGCGACCGCCGACCGGCCACTCGCCGATCGCGCTCCGCTGGCCATTTCGGGCCTTCCGCCGCTCGCCTCCTGCGCCGACAACGAGGCCCTCAACCGGCTGGTCATGCCGCAACCGCAACCCGATCAACAGGCCCCGATCGGCGAAGTCCGTCGGCTCCTCGCCGAAACCGTCGCCCACACCGAAGCCGGGCGCTGGGAGCGCGGCCTCGAGCTGGCGCGGCAGGCGGAGGACGCAGCGGCGGCGATCGGCTTTCGCCCGCTGAGCGCTGAAGCCCATCTGCGCCGCGGCATCCTCGAAGAGCTCCAAACCGAACCCGAAGCGGCCGAAGCCAGCCTGACCCGGGCGCTCTTCGCCGCCCAGGCGGGACGTGACGACCGCACCGCCGTCGAGGCCTTCACCCACCTGGCGCGGGTGGTCGGCTACCTGCGCTCGCAGCCCGATCGCGGCCTCACCATCGCCAGTGAAGGCAAAGCGCTGCTCGCCCTGATCGGCCAGCGACAGGCGCTCGCCGCCGAGCTGGCGGCGGTCGAGGGCGCCCTCTACAACCGACGTGGCGACCTCGGACGCGCCGTCGAGCTGCAGCAGCGCGCCCTCGAGCTGCAGACCGATCTCCATGGCGCGGACCACCCGAAGGTCGGCCGCAGCCTCGCGCGCTTGGCCAACGCCCGCGCTCGGCAGGGCGACGCCGAAGCAGCGGAAGCGCTCACCCGACAGGCCGCGGAGGTCTACCAGTCGAGCCTCGGCGCGGATCATCCGCGGCTCATCGCCTTGCTCACCAACCTGGGGAACTTCCGCTTCCAGGACGGCGACTACGACGCCGCCGAAAGCGTCTACCGGCGAGCCTTGGAGCTGTCGCTCCAGCATCACGGCGAAACCCACCCCAAAACCGCCGCCCTCCTCGCCTCCCGGGCCAATCTCGAGCTCACCCGGGGCCGAGCCGGCGACGCCCTGGAGAACTACCGCGAGGCCCTCGCGATCTATCGTCAGCGATTGGGCGAGGAGCATCCCATCTCCACCGCCATCCTCACCAACTTGGGCTCCGCCCACCTCGAGCTCGGGCAGTCCGAGCAAGCCCGGCGCGCCTACCGGCAAGCCCTCGAGATCACCACCGCCCGCGACGGCGAGGAGAGTCTCGAAGTCGCATCGCTGATCTACAACCTGGCCGAAGTCGACCGCCGCAACGGCCAGCCCGGCCGCGCCCTGCCGCAATACGACCGCGCCCTCGAGCTGTGGGCAGCCGCCGTTCCGGCCGACGATCCCCTCCTCGCTTACGCCCACACCGGCCGTGGCGAGGCCTTGATCGACCTCGGCCGACCGCGCCAGGCAATACCCCATCTGGAGCGGGCTCTCGAGCTCCGGCAGAAAGAGGGCGACAGCTCCCTGCGGGCCGACACCACCTGGGCCCTGGCCCGCGCCCTGCTCGAGACCGCCGGCCCGGCCAGCGAAGCCCAGGAGCTGTCACAAAGGGCACTCGACCTCTACCGTCCCGAGGATCCCCGTCGCCAAGAGCTGGCGGCGTGGCTCGAAACCTCCGGCTGGACTCCCGAAACCCCTGTCAACCCAACACCCGAGGAGATGCCATGAAGCTACGACCCGCACTTGCAGCCCCCCTCCTCAGTCTGCTCTTCACGCTACCCGGCCTCGCCGAGGGCAGGTTGCCCATACCGCTGCCGGAGCTGATCCCCATCGCCGGCGACTGGAATGGTGACGGCTACGACGAGATCGGCTGGCACCGCCCAGGCACGAGCCTGATCACCCTCTGCACTTGGTCGCTGACGGACGATCCGGAGCCGGCGCCGATCGCTCCCCTCTGTCAAGACCAATCCCTCGCCGCGATGCCGCAGCCGCAAATCCCGCTGGCCGGTGACTGGGAGGGCGATGGAATCGATGAGCCGGGCCTGTGGAATCCCAGCACGGGGGTCTTGACCCGCTTCCGCTTCGAGAACGGTCAGCTCGAACGCTGGGATCCGTTGAGCCTTCCCACGACCACCTCTCGAGACTGGCCCTTCGTCGGTGACTGGGACAGCGATGGCCGGGACGACCTCGGCCTCTACACGCCGGACACGGCCGGCTACGTTCTGCATTTCCTGGACCCGAGCAGCGATTTCGAGCCCATCCGCAGCACCTACGGCATTCCGGGGGCCGACTGGCGCCCGATCGCCGGAACCTGGGAGATCTCGGGAACGGACACCGACCGCCCGGCCTTTTATGACCCCTTGACCGCCACCTTCCACTTCCTCGGGAGCCTCTCGGGAGAGCTGCAGCCACCGGTGATTCGACAGATTCCGGAGGGTCCGGGCCTCTTCCCGCTGGCGGGAGCCTGGTGGTCCGGCCCCGACGCCATCGGAGTGTTCGACGCCGTCGACCGGAGGATCCGGCTCTATCCCTATGCGTTCATCCCGACCCAGCGACCGCTGATCACGGTGATCGTGCAGGATCCGGACGAGCGACCGGACCTGTCGAGCGACTAGCAAATCGCCCGACGAGCCGGAATCGGCAGTCGGTCTTGCGATTCCGGCTCGGCGAGATCAGTCTTCGCCGATGGGCACGCCCTTCAGGGCGACGTTCTGCCGACGCCACCGCGTCATGCGATCACTGCGATAGGGCTTGAAGTCCACCGGCAGACGACGCGTGACCACCATCTCCTCGGGGGTGTGGATCACCTCGATGGCGGCGAAGCTCACCCCCTGGCCTCGCACCTCGCGAGCGGTGGCGGCAAAGGTCGGGTCATGGGCGTCGCTCGGCCGCAGGGCCTTGGCCCCGGGCGCCTGGCAAACGAACAGCACCTCACCGCGCGCCTTCCAGGAGCGCAGGGCCGCCAGCTCCCGCAGGTGGCCAGCAGCGCGTTCGGAAACCGAATCCGGAAAGTAGGCGCGGCCGTCGGGATACAGCAAATGGCAGTTCTTGACCTCGAGGAAGATCTCCTTGCGACCGCGCTTGAGCCAGAAGTCGATGCGCGAGCGCTCGCCGTACTTCTTCTCCGGCCGCATTTCGTCCCACCCGGCCAGCCAAGGCAGGGCATGGGCTTCCAAGAGTTTCTTGACGATGCGGTTGGGCTCCGTCGTGTCGGCACCGAAGATCTTGCCGTCGACCTCGGCCAGCTCCCAGGTGAACTTGAGCTTGCGATCCGGGTTGGTGGCCCGCGACAGCCAGACTCGGATTCCCGGCCGGGCCAGACCTTCCATCGCCCCGGGGTTGACACAGTGGGCGGTGACGGTGCCCTCACCGGGCAGGGTCACATCGGCGAGGAAGCGCTTGTAGCGGCGTTCGAGAACGCCTTCGAGGAGGGGCTGGGAACGGGGGATGCGGAACGGCAGCATGGCCGGCGCATCAGAACAGATTTCGCGACAGTCGCAAAGGGCCTTCACGGCGGCGGCGGTGGGCCGCGCGACTCCCACCACCGCCGCCAGCAAGTCAGAGACCGCGGTGACTTCTAGCGTCCACGCCCACCGAGCTGTCCCTCCGTCATCATCGCTTCGAGGTTGGCGATGATCCGGATTTCTATTTGTTCCTCGTAGGCACGAACGAGATCCTGAGCCAAGGGCTGCTCGGCGTAGGGACTCGCCAAACCCTGGTGTTGCCGCTCGTTGGCATCCGCCCAGCGAGAGAACTCGTCCCCCCGGATACCCTGGCGCAACGGCAGCGCCGACACCAACCGACCGTAGCTCGACAAGGCGAAGTCGATTCCGGCGGTGTCGAAGCCCACATCGTGGGTCATCAAACCATCGAAGTATTGTTCCAATCGATCCGCCGCTTTTCCGATGTCTCCCGAGCGCTCCAGGTAAGTCGCAAGCTCGAGCACCAGGGCGGCGTGATGGGCCTTGATCCGGTCGTCCGGATGACGCATCCACTCGGGATGATCCGCGATCTTTGCGTAGACATCGACCAGGCGCTGATTCCGAATCTCCGCCGTGTACACGTCATCGATCTCTTGCTTGAAGTAAATCCAACCCATGCGCTCGAGGATCGCGATCTCGAGATCTGTGCCCTGGAGAGGCCTGGCATGGGACTCGAGACGGAGCACCGCGGGCTCGGCGCCCCCACGACCAAAATTGGCCACCGCCATCACTTCGAACAGGTCGCCATAGAGACGCATTTGGTGGTAGCGGGTCATCTCACCGGTCTTGCGGACCTCGGCCATGTAGGCAACGACCGCCTTCATGCGCGTGACCAGGCCGCGCCCCAGCTCGTTGAGTCGTTCGACGTCGGCTTCGCCGCTTTCGGCTTCCATCCGGTAGGTCTCGTCAAAGAACCGCGTCAGCTCGATCATCTGAGATGGCTGATGGCTGCTGAGGAAGGGCACGACGGGCTCTTCGGGCCCTCGACCCGCAGCCGAAATCGAGATCAGGGCTAGAACCGAGACACCCAACATTTTGACCACACGACTCATGTTCAATTCCCCCCCAGCGAGATGCAGTCAGCGCCCGCATTAAAGGGAGTCAAGTGAAACGCCGGACTCGTGCCGCAGCTCAGACTCGCCTCCCAAACCTGATCGTAGAAGTTCTGCTCAAACGACCTGGCCTCCAACTTCCAGCCCCCTTGATGGGGCCTCCAAATGGAGAGATTTACGCTTCGCTTTCGAGGTCGCGCGCCGATTGCCACGATGGAGCCAGCGCCATACTGCGTCGTGCTCTTGAGGTTCTGACTCGTGCGCACCTTAAAGACTTCGCGCCTCAAGAATTCGGAGGCGGCGCCCAACTCACCGAATTGGGACAATGTCGCCGAAGCCGTGGCACTGAACTGGTTCGACGACTCATACTCCGAAGTGAACTCGGACTGGCGCTCGCTCTGGAAGGTGACGGTCGAGGTGCATCCCTTCGTCCACTGCGCGAGCGGAGTCCCAAACCAGGCATCCTGGTCCGAGATCTCCACACGGTTCACCGAACAGTCTTGCAGCGGTTCAATCTCGTAATACAGGCTGTCGTAGAAGGTCGTCTCGATTCGAACCTCGGGACCCGCAATCTCGAAAACCTCGTTGGTCGGCAAACACTTTGCCCGCAGATACGGTGTCATCCGGAACTGCACCCCGGAAGTAGGAAAGTTGGGCTGACCACCGTAGGTCGTTCGGTTCATCACCGTCCGCTCCGCCGCAGAGCCTGAGCTCGAGAGAGTCGAGGCGCGTTGATCAGTCCACCGCCCGTCAGGCTCGATCCCTGGGACGGACAGCTTCGAGAGCAGCGCTCCACGATCCCTCGTGTACTCAACCCATTGCTGGATAAAGCCGATGGCGTTCTCGCCGGTCCCATCGAAGGGTCCGTCCAGAATGTAGTCAAAGACCACCGACTCGCCCCACACCAACCGCTGCGGCGCTCCGCTTCCCGAGGCGAGCCGAAAATTCTCCAGTCTTGGCACTCGGTCGGAGCAAGGGTTGTCGTCCGGACCGCCGTCACTCCCTCCGCCGCCACCGTTGGGATCTTCACCGCCACCCCCTGGAGAATCGTGATCCGAGCTGTCCGGCGACTCCACCGTCGTATCGATATACCAGGGCTCTCCGTCATAGTCGGGAACCGGAGGCATCGGATTGACAACGGTCATGGTCTCGGTGATTCCAAACGGGATGTCGTCCTCGTCCTGAGGACCCTCCTGAGCCACCACCGGCAAGCTGCAGAGGGTCAGGGTCAAGATGATCGCAGTCCTCTTGATCAGCTGGGTCCTTTCCCCCGGCCCATGCCGGCCTGATCTATCTCCGCCATCATCGGGTGCAGACTTCTCTCGCTGCAACAACATCGTTCTCTCCTCCTTGCCGGGTGTGCGATGGCTCCTCGACGAATCTCGAGGAATCTTGGGAGGGTCGGCAAGCCGCCCCCCCAACGCACGCTCAAAATAAAGATGCTGGTCATCAGGATCGAGGGAATGCCATCCCATTGGTCAGAGGCTGCCCTGCGATCCCTTCCGTGTCCGTTGCTCAGCATGAGCTCGCGCAGTATCGGGCTCCCTCGACACCGCTTCCGCGAATCGCAAGGTGCGACCACATGTCGCAATCTGCGGTAAAACAAGGTCGTTGGCAGGACCGCCTGCTGTTCGGGTTGGGTAGACTGGCGAAGGAGCCATCCATGCCCTCTGCCGCCCTCATCTGGGGATCCACCGCCGCCGAACGGCGCTCGGCCTTCGGCTGCGATGAGCTGATCCCCGACGCTGGGCAGGAGATGTTTCGCGGCGTTTCGGCCGCGGCTCCGGCGGCGACCCTGTTCCGCTGGCTGTGCCAGCTACGCCACGATCCCTACAGCTATGACTGGATCGACAACTGGGGGCGGCGCAGCCCGAGTCGACTGACCCCCGGCTTGGAGCACCTGGAGGTCGGCCAGCGCTTCATGGGGATCTTCGAGCTGGTGTCCTTCGCAGCGGAAAGGGAGATCACCCTGCTGCTCACCAAGACCCGCCTGTTCGGCGACTTCGCCGTCAGCTACCGGGTCGATGCCGTGGACGACGGCCATAGTCGACTCGTGGCGAAGATTCGCGTCGCCTACCCGCGCGGCCTCTACGGCTGGTTGCTCGCCCGCACCTTGCCTTGGGGGGACCTGGTGATGATGCGCCGCCAGCTCCTCAACCTCGCCCGCCTGGCCGAAGGATCGCCGACCTGATGCCGCGGGTTTCCTTTTCGCCACCGCCGGTGTCGAAGAGGACATGGACACAGTTCTCGAGAGGATTCGCCGCAGCGACCCGCGCTACTTCCAGATCGCCGCCTTGTCGCTCCTCCTGCTGTGGGGCCTCACCGCCCTCGATCTCGAGGTGCGGCCAGGCAACGCGGCGCTGATCGTAGGCAGCGCTCTCGCGACCCAACTCTTCTTCACGCGCCGGCTGGCTTTGGCAGCCTTCGATCCGAAGAGCGCCCTGATCTCGTCACTCTCTCTCTGCCTGCTGTTGCGCACCTCTTCAGTGGCCCTCGCGGTGCTGGCAGCGGTGATCGCCATCGCCAGCAAGTTCCTCATTCGGCGCCGCGGCAAGCACGTCTTCAACCCCACGGCGTTCGCCCTGGTGGTGCTGCTACTCGCGACCCCGAGCGCGGTCTGGGTGTCGGCCGGGCAGTGGGGCTCGACCGCCCTGGCGGCCTTCGCCGTCGCCGGCCTCGGCAACCTGGTGATCCGCCGCACCACCCGGGCCGACATCACCTGGGCCTTTCTCGCGGCTCTTGGCGCCGCCCTCTTCGGACGCGCCCTCTGGCTCGGCGATCCCCTGACCATTCCGTGGCATCAAATGAGCCGTGGATCGCTCCTCATCTTCGCCTTCTTCATGATCTCGGACCCGCGAACGGCGCCCGATTCGCGCCCCGGGCGCATTCTCTTCGCAAGCCTGGTCGCGGCCAGCGCGGTGTTCGTCGAGCAGGCCCTCTACCACCCCAACGGCGCGCTCTACGCCCTCGTCTTCGGCGCTCCGCTGGTCCCCTTGATCGACCGTCTTCTTCCCGGCCAGCGGCATCGCTGGCCGGGCGCCGCCGCGGGCTCCTCGATGCGGCGGCAATTCTCACGACTACTTCCCCAGGAGGGCCCCATGCGCGCTTTCTCCAAGCTCACTCCCCTGCTCGTTTGCCTCGCTCTGGCGATTTCACTTCTCGCCGCTTCGCCGGCCTTCGCCTTCTGCGGCTTCTATGTCGCGCGCGCCGATACGAACCTTTACAACGAGGCCTCGCAGGTGGTGCTGGTGCGCGATGGCGACCGCACCGTGCTGACAATGGCCAACGACTACCAAGGCGATCCGCGGGAGTTCGCCATGGTGATCCCGGTGCCAACGCTGCTCGAGCGGGGGCAGATCCACGTCGCCGAGATGGCATTGATCGATCATCTCGACGCCTTCACGGCCCCGCGGCTGGTGGAGTACTTCGACGACGACCCCTGCGCCCGCGACCAGCGCCGCCGACTCTTCGCCCAGAGCGAGCTGCGCGAGGAAGGAGCCCGCATGGACGCACCGGCGGCCAAGCGCGCCAAGGCCCTCGGGGTCACCATCGAGGCCGAGTACACCGTCGGGGAGTACGACATTCTGATCCTGTCGGCAAAGGAGAGCCGCGGCCTGGTGACCTGGCTGAAGGAGAGCGGCTACCGGCTGCCGCCGGGGGCGGAACCGGTCGTCGGCTCCTACTTGCGTCAGAAGCAGCACTTCTTCGTCGCCAAGGTCAACCTCGAGGAGCAGAGCCGCCTCGGCGTCGAGAAGCTGCGTCCTCTGCAGGTGGCCTTCGAGAGCCCACGATTCATGCTGCCGATCCGCCTCGGCACGGTCAACGCGAGGGGCAAGCAAGAGCTCTTCGTCTACGCCCTGACCCGCAATGGCCGGGTGGAAACCACCAACTACCGCACCGTCAAGCTGCCGACGGGCAACGAGATCCCACCTTTCGTGAAGAGCGACTTCGGGCGCTTCTATCGCGACATGTTCCGCCAGCAGACCCTGGCCGAGAACGAGCGCGCCGTCTTCCTCGAGTATGCCTGGGACATGTCCTGGTGCGACCCCTGCGCCTCGCCCCCGTTGTCGCCTCAGGAGCTGCGCCAGCTCGGCGTCTTTTGGCTCGACGAGGGCGGCGGCACCTTCGTCACCCGCCTCCACCTGCGCTACGACCGCGAGCACTTCCCGGAGGATCTGCGCTTCCAGGTCACCGGCGACACCTCGACCTACCAGGGGCGCTATGTGCTCAGGCATCCCTGGCGCGGCACCACCACCTGCCAGGCCGCCGACAACTACCGTCGTGAGCTCGGGCGCCGCCAGCGAGTCGAAGCCGAAACCCTCGCCTCCCTCACCGGCTGGCGCCTCGATCAGATCCTCACCAAGAGCGACATCGAAGCCCTACCCGCGACCCAAGAAACGCCCTGGTGGCGCAAGCTCTGGGGGCGCTGACGCAGCTATGGCGTCTCTCCGACGATTGTCGGTGCAATCCTGCTAGCAGGCTGCTGGAAAAGTCCGCTTCGCGACTTTTCCAGCGCTGCTAGCTGTTTTTCCGAGAGGGGCTACGCGCCCCTGACTGCGCGTCCCGCTCCGGCCCAAGAAGCGCGGTTCTTGGGCCTCCTCTCCCGTCGCGGCGGCTGAGCCGCCGCCGAGCCCATCTGGGCTCGGTCGCAGGTTGCCGATGAGCTTTTCAGCAGCCTGCTAGGATGAAGCTTCCCCGGCGGCGCTCGCCGCCGGAGTTTTCCTCGCGATTACCGAGAAGTAAGGAGATTGACGATGAACAAGGCATGGATTGTCCGCATCATGCTGGCCGCCTCCGCGGCGACTTTCGTGGCCGGATTCGCCCAGGCCCAGGACCTCCACCCCACGCGGCGTCCGAGCCCGATGGCGATGGCACGGGTGACCCTCGACGACACCTACGTTCGGGTGGTCTACAGCCGGCCGTACCTGCGCGGTCGCGACAACATCTTCGGCAGCGAAGACAGCGGCGCCCTGGTGCCCTTCGGCAAGGTCTGGCGCACCGGTGCCAACGAGGCCACCGAGATCACCGTCACCGGCGATGTCAAGGTGGGCGACAAGATGCTGCCGGCCGGCACCTACTCGGTCTTCAGCACACCCGGTGAGAATAGCTGGACCGTGCACTTCAACTCCGAGCTCGGATTGATCGCCACCGGCCGCTTCGTCGATGGCGAGTTCACCCCCATCGACGTACCGGCGACGGATGTCGCCGTCGTCAGCGCCAAGGTCACCACCCTCGAGGAAGAGGTCGACCAGTTCACCATTTCCTTCGAGGAGGTGGAGGGCGGCGCCCACATGATCATCCAGTGGGCCACCACCGAGGTGCGAGTCCCCTTCGCCACCGCCGGATAGCAGGCCGCTGATCCAGCCGCTACGCGACTGGATCAGGGCCAGCTGATTTTTTCAGGGGGGCTAAAAGCGCCCCCCTCGGCCGCACGCGCATGTCGTGCGGCCTCACCCCCGACTTCGGCGGCTTCCGCCGCCGCCTCGCCCGTCGGGCTCGGTCGCAGGCTTACTGACCGAGATTTTCAGCAGCCTGCTAGCCGCTGGGAGCGTCTAACGCTCCACTCTAGTGCTGGACCACCGCCACGGGTTCCCGGGGCGGTTCTTGCGGCCTTCTGAGCTGCCCCTCGAGACCGACACCACTCTTCATCTCATGCCCCGAGAAGCCCTCGCTTCTCAGCATCGGTCACCATAGGAATTAATATTTATGATATAATAATTTCAAATAATAAAGATTTAATTTCTTCTTCCTGAGAAGAGGTGATCATGTGGTTTGCACGAGCTCCTCCGAGCACGGCGCTCCCGACGTCGTCCACTGGCTTTCGAAACCTGTCGAACCCAAAAGGAGACTCGTCATGAAGCGTGCAAATCTCACCTGGCTGTTCCTTGCAGCCCTCATCCTGTCCCTCACCGCCTTCGGCGCCAGCGCCGAAACCGTCGCCAGCGGCCTCGATCTCTGGACCACCCAGGGCAACGGCCAGACCTTCGTCGACTTCGCCAGCAACCCTCTGCCGGCCGGATTTTTCTGCCCCGGCTCGGAAGCCTTCAGCGGCCAGATCGTGTTCCGTGGCGTCCCCATCCCGACCCGCCCGCGCGGCGCCCTCGGCAAGGCGGACACCATCATCCACCGGCTCGATGACGCCGTCTTCGTGCCCGGTCGCGCCGCCACCCGCACCACCATCCGGGAAGTCGACGGTCGCATCACCGAGATGGGCTTCCGTGGTCAGCTCGTCGCCAGCACCCGCATCCAGGTGCGCGCTCTGCGCTTTGCCGGGGTCAACCCGATCGTTACCAACTGCGGCACCTTCCGGGTGACTGCCGGCCTGCACGGCGAGCAGCCCGTCACCACCATGTTGATGATCCGTGACGACGAGCAGGGCGGCCGCTTCTTCTCGCCGCTGTCACTGGTCACCAAGCTGACCTTTACGCCGGAAGACGGTGGCCTCGCCGTGGAGCTGGTCAAGCAGATCAACTTCCCGGCCCGGCCGGACGCCGTCTGGTCCTTCCGTCCGGAGGCCAATCGCCCGCGGGTCGAGGGCTTCGTGCGCGTCGACACGGACGGTGACAACCGCGTCGACACCTTCCTGCCCGGCACCTCCAACTTCGCCGCCGGCTTCAAGGCCAATGGCGGCGTGACGGTGGGCGACGACCACGCCTCGGCCAACCGTGACTATGTGCCGTATTGCGACGGCGTCGGCACCTGGTATGCCGAGCACTGCCACGGCACCACGCCGGTGTTCGAGCAGGCGAATCCCACCCAGCCGCACACCTTCGAGCCCTAAGCCGCATCCTCGGCTCGCCGGCGACCCGGTGACTTCTTCACCGGGTCGCCATCCGTTCGGACCAACTTCGTGGAAGTGAGGCGCCCGCCATCAGCCGTTCTATGATCGGACCATGGCCGCTGCTTCCAATGCCTCCCCCAAGTCCGTCGAGATCGAAGGCGTCGTCCTTCATCTCAGCCAGCCGGTGCTCGAGTTGCCGCCATGGGTCGGCCAGGACGAAGTGCTCACCCAGCTCCTCGCCGCCTGGTCGATCATCGACCCTGGCGACCGACCGCTGAATCCTCGCCTGCTGGGCAAGCCGGGAGTCGGCAAGACCACCCTGGCGGCGGCCGCCGCCGGCCGTCTCGACCTGCCGGTCTACATGATGCAGGCGACCATGGACACGCGCCCAGAAGATCTCGTGGTGTCGCCTGTTCTGGCCCCCGAAGGGGGCGTGCGCTACATGGCTTCGCCGCTGGTCTCGGCAATGGTGCAGGGCGGCGCGCTGGTGCTCGACGAAGGCAATCGCATGAGCGAAAAGGCCTGGGCCAGCCTGGCCCCTCTGCTCGACCATCGGCGTTATGTCGAAAGCCTGGTGGCGGGCATCAAGATCTCGGCGGACCCAGAATTCCGCTTCGTCACCACGATGAACCAGGACGCCTCCACCTACGAGGTGCCGGACTACATCCACTCGCGGCTGATGCCACAGATCTATCTCGACTTCCCGGAAGCAGACGAAGAGCGCGCCATCCTCGAGGAGCAGCTGCCCTTCGCCGACGGCGAAGTCCTCGACTACGTGATGAGCTTTCTGCGCGCCGCCCACGGCGCCGATCTGCCCTATACGGTCCGCGACGGCATCAACGTCGCGCGCTACGCCATGAAGGTCTTGCGGCGTGACGGCTCGGACCTCGAAGCCCGCCAGGCCGTTGCCGAGGCCTTGAAGCTCACCCTCGGCGACGACGAACTCGACGCGTTCGAGCTGACCGACCGCTGAGGCCGCCCGGCGCCGGCCTCAGCAGCGCCAACTACTTGTCGACCAGCCCTGGCCAGTTCTCGTCCGCCAGGGAGATGAACTCGGCGCGGTTGGCTTCCCACTGCTTCTGGATCTTGGCGTTGTAGTTGAGGTAGAGCTTGCCGTCGACGATGCTCCAGGCGTCGGGATCGATGCCGGCGGTGGAGTTCTGACTCACCGCATAGGCGCAGTAGCCGCCGTACTGGGGGGCGTACTCGTCGGGATTGGCGGCGAAGAGGTCCCGATTCTCGGCGCTGGCGAATCGCCACTCGGCGCCCTTCCAGGAATGGACGAAGTCGTCACTGCCCTTGACCGGCTTGCCTTCCGAGAAATAGGCCACCGTGTCGTAGCCCCGGATCGCGACATCGCTGAAGCGAGCGGTGTAGACAGGATCGACGGCGAAGACTGGAACGGTTACGGCAAAGGCCAGCAGAGCGGCCAGAAAGTGCTTGAAGCTCATCATCATTCTCCTCGTTTCGGCGTTGGTGACATGCCGGCACCAGATGTCGGCGGATGTCGCAAGCCCGGGGGCTCTTAGTATAGGAAGGGATGAGCCGCGGTTTTCTTACCTCCAACACCGTCGAGGCGCTGCCGGGATTGTTCCTGGTGCCGGTGATCCACGGACGCCTCGAGTCGGCCTATGTGGTGCGCCGGGTCCTCGACCTCGTCGATCCCGCGGCGGTGGCGATCGAGCTGCCGACCACCCTCGCCGAGGCCGCCGAGAAGGCGGCTCGCCGGCTGCCGCGCATCTCGTTGGTGGTTTCCGAGGAGCCGGGCGAGGCGGCCCTGGTGTGGACCGCCTTTCCGGGGGAGCCCTTCGCCGAAGGCTTGCGCTGGGCCCTCGAGCGCGATCGCCAGATCGCCTGCTGCGATCCGGACCTACCCTACCGCTCGCGCCACCGCGACCCCATCCCGGACCCCTGGGCTCTGTGGGAGCTCCCCGAGGAGTACCTGACGAAAGTTGCCGCGACCACCGCGGCGAGCCCCCCCGGCGAAGACGACGGGCGCCGCGAAGCGGGGATGGCCCACCACCTTCAGAGGCGGCACCGGGAGCTGGCCGGCGCACCGCTGGTGGCCCTGGTCGGCGCCGCTCACCTGGAAGGTCTGCGCCGGCGCCTGCCACGACCGGCCGCCATTCCGCTGGCCCGCACCCGGCGGCGCCACGTCAGCCTGCGCCACCTCCATCCGCGCAGCCTCACCGCCCTGCTCCAGGATCCGCCCCTCGCCCATGCCGCTTGGGAGCTGCTGCGAGGTGGCGAAATCCCGCCGGCCCCGCCACTCTCCACCGCCGCCGAACGCTGGCCATCGTTGCGTTCACCGGGGCTGCGGTTGGTTCCGGCGCCGCGCCAACAGCCTCGCGACCGACGCCTGGTGCTGGCTCAGAGAGCGGCCGCCGCCAGCGCTCGGCAGGGTCTCGCGGGAATCGCCGCCGCCGATCGCCAGCGCCTCGGCTCGGTCGTCTGGGAGGCCGCCGCCCAGGGCTACAGCGAATCGAGCGACGAGCAGGTCGCCCCCTGGCAACGGCGCGTCTTCGGGGATTTCGCGCGCCGCTATGCGCGCTGTCAGGGACAGCTCGTCCCGGGCCTCTACGAGTGGGTGGTGGCCGCCCGCGGAGTCGCCGACGACAACTTCGCCTGGGAGGTCTTCGAAGCCGCCCGCGCCTATCCCTGGCAGGACGAGACGGCCGAGATCGAAACCGCCGAGGTGAACGGTGACGAGCTCGATCTGGGCACCCGCAAGGTGCGCTTCCGCCGGCGCTTCCTGCGCGTCAAACAGCGCCCTCTCAAGGTGCCGGTGAAGGAACGGCCGAAGGACGGCCACGACCAGGACTGGCGCCGCGCCTTCCGCCCCGGCGCCGGCATTTGCTCCTACCCGCCCGAAGACCTGGTGGTCGAAGACTGGGGGCGCTACATGCGGGCCCGCGCCGAAGGCCTGCTGTCGGCCGAGAACGCTCGCAGCGAGCCCTTCGCCACCAGTCTGCTCGACGGCCTCGATCTGCGCGAAACGCTGCGCCGACCGGACGATGGTCGCCTGTGGGTGCGCGAGCTGCGGCGCGCCCCGGGGCAAGCCGGCTCGGTGGTGGCGATCTTCGACCGCGACCCCGGCAACCGCTATCCGTACCAGATGACCTGGCTGGGCGAGCACGACGACGAATCGGACATGGCCTTCTACAGCACCCATCCGGCGGACCGGGTGGTGGGACCGGGAATTCTGCGCGCCACCTATGGCGGCTTCGTCATGACCGTCCCCCCGGGGCGCCTGTTCGACGTCTGGCAGGACCCCGACTACCGAAACGCCCGCGACAAGGCGGAGGTTCTCATCCTCGCCGCCATCGACTACAGCGAGGACCCCCTGGTCGTCCACATCGCCCGCAAGCCCCCCGACCGCCGCCTCCAGGCTCACGCCGGCGCCCGCGGCAAACGCCTGGTCCACCTGCCGCTGGGCTCCCTGTCCCCAGCGGTGCTGAAGAAGATCCGGGTGCTCCACATCCTCGATGGCCACGACCGCCGTCCGCAGGCCGGGCGCTACATCTGGTGATGGCTTCCGCTCACCGAGCCTAAGCGACTTCGGGTAACTCCGGGTCTATTCCCACAGAACCCGAGGAAACGGCGCCCGTTCAGGGCCTCGACATCGTGTCAGGGTGACGTCGACGCGGGTTCCGAGGTCGCGACCTCTGTCAGTTCCCCCCGAAGGCTGCGGGGCATTTGCCGCCGCACTTCGTCGACTCCCAGCCCCAGGCTGAGCAGGTAGAAGAGCTTCGCCAAGGCCGCTTCGGTGGTCATGTCGCTGCCGCTCGTCAGGCCGGCTCGCCCCAAAGCCGAGCCGGTGGCGTAGTCCTCCATGTCGACGCGCCCGTAGAGGCACTGGGTGCAGTTGACGATCACCACCCCGCGATCGGCCGCCTCCTCGAGCACCCGCAGCAGCTCCGCATCGCCCGGACCGTTGCCGACGCCGTAGGTTTCGAGCACCACTCCCTCGGTCGGCGGACGCAGGGCGTTGGCGAGAATCTCCGGCGGCATGCCGGGGAACAGCTTCAAGGCCACCACCTTGGCCGGCCGCACCTCCGTGAAGCGCGGCTGCGGGACCCCCTGTTCCGGCGGCAGCACCAGATCCCAGTGCACTTGGAGATCGACACCGGCGGTACCGAGGGCCGGAAAGTTGGGCGACTCGAAGGCCCCGAAGCCACCGGCGCTCACCTTGGTGGCGCGATTGCCGCGGAAGAGCTGGTTGCCGAAGAACAGACAGATCTCCGGCACCGGAGAACCGGCGGCAAGCTGCAGCGCCGTCACCAGATTGGTGCGCGCATCGCTGCGCACTTCCACCAGGGGGATCTGCGAACCGGTGAAGATCACCGGTTTCGCCAGCCCGCGCAGGGCGAAGGAGAGGGCCGAGGCGGAGTAGGCCATGGTGTCCGTGCCGTGGACGACGATGAAGCCGTCGAAGTCGTCCCGATGAGCCATCAGGCGGCGCCCGATGGCGATCCAGTCGCGCGGCGTCATGTTAGACGAGTCGAGCAGGGGATCGAACTCCTCGATGACGAATTCGGGCATGCCCGGAGCCTTAAGCTCCGGCATCTTGGCCATCTGACTCTCGAGGAAACCGGCTTCTGGGCAGTAGCCTCGCGGGCTCCATTTCATGCCGATGGTGCCGCCGGTGTTGGCGATGTAGACCCTCTTCATGACTCGCTCTCCGCGTTCGCCCTCACAACCCCTCGCGACCCTGCCGAGCTCCGTTGCGGCGACGATAGCAGGGCCCCGGCGCCGACTGGCCTGCTACCATGGGGAGGCACCATGAACCGCATCCTTGGGACCCTGCTGCTGTCCTCGGCCCTGGCCTGCGCCCCGGCCCTGGAGGAGCCCGTGAGCCCACCGCCGGAGACCCCATCCCAGGATGTCCCGGCACCGGTGGACGGGGACTACCTGTCGGCCGAGGTCGCCAAGGTCGCCTGGGACGGATTGTCGGAGACGCCGATGGTGCTGGTGCGTGATCTCGAGTTCGGCCGGGTAATGCCGATCTGGGTGTCCCCAAGTCAAGGACAGGCCATCCTGCAGGTGATCAACGACCTGCCGAGCCCGCGGCCCTCGACCCATGACGTCATGGCCCGCATGTTGACTCGCCTCGACGCCACTATGGTCGAGCTGCTGATCCACGACCTGGTGGAGAACAGCTACTTCGCCCTCATCCGGCTGCGCTCCAACCAGACCGGCGACACCTTCTTGCTCGACGCCCGTCCGAGCGACGGCATCGCCCTGGCTCTTCGAGTCGAGGCCCCGATCCGGATCAGCCGTCAGCTGCTCGAGGAGGCGCCGGACTTCGAGCTTCTCGCTCCCGAGAGCGAAGAGGGGATCGCCCGCGGCCTCGGCTTGACGGTGGTCGAGCCGACGGACGACCTGCGCCAGAAGTTCGCCTTGCCGAAGCGCTCCGGTTTGGTGATCACCCGGGCCGTCGACCGAGCCGCCGACAAAGGTCTGCGACGCGGCGACCTGCTGACCGAGATGGGCGGCAAGTCGACCACCACCCCGGACGACTTCCTCGACGTCTTGCGCATTGCTCCCCTCGATCGCCCGCTGGTGTTGAAGATCTGGCGCGCCGGCGAGGAGCTCGAGTTCTCGCTTGAGCCGATCCCTCCGGGTGACGAGCCAAGCGAGAGCTTGCCCACCACCTGAGCCTCCCGCCGCCGTCGCGGCCACGCCTCTCCGATGTCGGATCCGAGCCCTCGCCCGCGTTCGCTCGCTCGCCGCCTGGCGCTCTTCGGATTGCTCATTCTGACCATGGGGCTGGCCGTCGCGGCGCGACTCGATGTCGTCTCGCACCTGCCACCGGGCCTCGACGCCATCCATCGCGACGCCGCCGGCGAGCCCTTGCTTCACGCCGGGGATCCCTACTACCACCTGCGCCAGAGTCGCGCCCTTCTCGAGCGCGGCCACACCGGCACCCGCCGCATCGACGGCGCCCCCTGGGACGACGCCAGCTTCGCTCCCACTGGACGGCCGGTACGCTCCAACCTCCTCCACCCCTTGCAGGCTGGTCTCGCCCGCCTGGTCGGCCCCCGACTCTCCCTGCAGCAGGTCGCCTACTTTCTGCCCCTGCTGCTCTCGGCCCTGGCCGCTGGGCTGTTGTTCTCGGTCGGCCGACGCCTCGCCGAGCCCGGTCTGGCGGTCGCCACGGCGGCCGCCACTCTCGGCGCCCTGCACCCGGAGTGGATCTCCCACACCCACGCCGGCGTCGCCGACACCACCGCCCTCAGCATGCTGTTGCTCTGCCTCTCCGTGGCGCTCATCCTGCAGACCGGAGAGCGGCTGTCGGAACCGCGGCGGGCCCTGCCCTGGCTCGTTGCTCTAGCGCTGGTGCTGTGGCTCTTCCGCATGACCTGGTTCGGCTACCTGGCAGCCGTCGGCTTGGCCGTGGTCTACCTCGGAGGTCGCCTCCTGCTCGCTCCCGCGCCGACGAGACGATCGCTTCGCGGCTTCTTCGCCAACCGACGCGGCGGGCTGCTGGCACTGGTGATCGCTTTGATCGCCCTCGGCCCGGTCCTGCTCTCCCGCACCGGTCAGAAATTCCAGCGCTACGCCGGGCTGTCCCTCGACGACCGCTTCCCCTTCGGCACCGACCAGGTCCAGGAGCTTCTCGGGCTGGCTCCCCTCGAGCTCATCGCACGGCTCGGCTGGGCTCCCTTCGGCCTGGCACTGGCCGGGTTGCTACTCGGCCTGTTTCGGCCCGCCAAGGGCAGCCCTACAGGAAACGGCGGAAGCGAACGGGGCGCGATTCTTCTGCTCGGCCTGTGGCTGCTTCCGGCCGCCGCCGCCGGCGCCCTGGCGATGCGCTTCCTGGTGCTCGCGGTGCCTCCCGTGGCGCTCCTCGCCGCCTACGGGCTGCATCGCCTCAGCAGCTGGATACCGCGCTTTCGCGGCCTCGCCTACGGGCTGGCAATCATCGCCCTGGCGGCCTCCTTCCTGCCCCGCCTCGAGGGCTTCCGCGACCGTCGGCCGATCGCCGACCGCGCCGTCGTGGCAACGGCGCAAGCGATCGCCGAGCAGTCGCCGCCGGGCGCCCTGATCAACGTCTGGTGGGACCATGGCTACCTCTATGCCGCCCTCGCCGAGCGTCCGGTGATCTTCGACGGCGGCAGCTTCCAGACGCCGCGCCTCTACTGGATGTCGCGCGCCTTGACGGCGCGGCAAGAAAGCTACGGCCTCAACCTGCTGCGGCTGATCGACTGCGGCCGGGAGAACCAGGTCTGGCAGATCCTGCGCCGCCACGCCGACGCCGACCGCGCCGTCGCCGTCTTGCAGCAGAGCCTGCGGCAGCGGGCAACGCGCCAGGTCTGGCAGCACCTGCGCGGCCATGCCGTTCCCGAGGCCTCGGCCCAGGAGATCCTGCGTCATCTGGCTTGCGAGCCGCCGCCGGCCTGGTTGGTGGTGTCGAGCGACCTGCTCGCCAAGACCACCTCCTGGGGCCGCTTCGGCACCTGGTCCTTCGCCGACGGGGAGCTCGAGCCGTCGCCGGGCCTGATCACCGCCGACGTCCCCTGCCAGCTCCTCGGCTCCCAGCTCGAGTGCCGCAACGGCTATCGCGCCAACCTGCAGACCGACGGTTTCGCCGACCGCAGCTCACCGGGTCATTTCGCCATGCGCGGCCCAGTGCGCCTCGATGGCCTGGTGCCGATGGTCTACCAGCAGGGCCGCGGCCTGCGCATGACCTTCGCGCATCGCGACCTGGCGGACAGCCTGTTCAGCCGGCTCTACTTTTTCAACGGCCGCGACCTCGAGCACTTCGAGCTCGCCCACGAAGAGGTCATCGAGTCCACCGGCAAGCGCATTCTGGCCTACCGCATTCGCTGGTGACGGAGGCGGGCCGGCCGTCAGCCCGGCGGCAGCTCCACCCCGAGGGCGACCAACTGGCGCTCCGCCTGCTCGGCCCAGCCGCGATTGGCCGCCGGGCTCGCCGGGCTGGGATGGAGTATGCGATCGATGGCGACATCGAGGCCCTCGAGGACGAGGCGGGCGCGCCCTTCCGCAAAGGCTCCGATACCGATCACCCGCCGGGGCTCGAGGGTCTCGATGGTCTGCCGCAGCGCCCGGTCACAGAGCTCGAACAAGGCCTGGCGCTCGGCCACCGGCAGCTTGTCCGGGGTGCGATTGCGGCCCGACGCCTCGAGAAAGGCGAGGGGGCAGTAATTGGCCACGAAAAAGCGATCGAAAAAGCGCTCCGGCGCACCGAAGCGCTGCTCGGCCCAACCCCAGAGACGCCGGCCGCTGACCTCGCTGCGGCCGCAGGCGAAGCCCTCGATCGGCCGCTTGGGATGCACCTTCGCCGGTGCCTCCACCGGCTCTTCGATCGCCATCCAGTCGCGCACCGCCGCGATCTCACCGAAGGGCACGCCGGTCTGGGACATGCCCCAAGGGCCGGGGTTCATGCCCAAGAAGACCACCTCTTTGGCGCCGCGACCGAACTTCTCGAGGTAGCGCCGCCAGGGGCGACGGGCATAGTCGAGAGGGTTGTAGACGTAGGCCACCGGGGGCGCGAAGGAGAGCCGACCGAGGGCCGCCGACAGCTCGTCCGAGATCGCCAGCAGGCTCACGCCTCTCCCTCCGCCGCCACCAGCGATCCCTGCCCCAGCCGGCTGGCGAGCCAGGCCGCCAAGCCATAGGTGGCGAAGGCCCACAGCACGCCGAGGAGAGCCGCCAGAACGAACCCCACCACGGTCACGGCGGAGGCCTCCCCGAGCAGCGACCCGACCAGGAAGACGTCGTCGCCGCGCAATAGCTCGCGCACCACCGGCGTCGACCACGGCGCCAGGCGGGTCACCAGGATCGAGCCGATCTCGTAAGCGTCGCCATTGAGGGAGAGGAAAGGCGCCAGAGCAAAGGGCAAGGTGAAGCCGAAGCCGAGGCCCTTGCCCTGCCGAGCCCAGCGCCGCAGAGCCCAGACGCCGGGCAGCGTCAACAAGAACGGACCGAGGTCGGTGGCGAGGTAGATGGCGTCGTTGCCGAAGGTGTCGAAGCCGGACAGCCGGCCGGCGTAGTCGGATCCGGCGACCACGAACGGGAACAGGCGAGCCCACAGGGCGCCGCCATAGAGGTGGTCGATCTCCAAGCGCGTCACCTCACCGCCGGTGGCGAGACAGGCGAAGGCGTGGAGCAGCTCGTGGAGCGGCACGTAGACGAACCACCCGACCAGCAAGCCGAGGGCCATCCAGCCGAGATCCGGAAGGCCGCGCAGGCAAAGCTCCTGGCCGCGCAGCACTTCGCGGAAGGGCAACGTCAAGAATCGCCAGATCTTCATCGCGACGGACCTTACCAAGAGGCCAGCGGCGTGAGGCACATCACGGGCAGCACAAAGCCGGGGGCACGGCCACCGC
The DNA here is from genome assembly GCA_039028635.1 of Acidobacteriota bacterium. Classification (NCBI taxonomy): domain Bacteria; kingdom Pseudomonadati; phylum Acidobacteriota; species Acidobacteriota bacterium. The sequence continues at coordinate 87,494 of JBCCHV010000013.1, read as the reverse complement.
GCGCCAGGCACTAAGATGGCCGCCATGAGCTCGGTCACCGTGCGCGGCCTCACCGACACCCACGCCCATCTCTGCTCGCCGGAGTTCGCGGCGGATTTGCCGACGGTCCTCGAGCGCGCCCGGCAGCATGGCATCGAGAGAGTGGTGAGCGTCTCCGAAAACCTCGCCGACTTCGAGCGCAACCTCGCCCTGGCAGAGGCCCATCCAGGCCGCATCCTGGTGGCTGGAGGCCTCTTCCCCACCGACCTCGATACGACCGCCGCCGAGGCGCTGATCGACCGCCTGCGCCAGGAGCGCTCACGGCTGAGCGCCATCGGCGAAGTCGGCCTCGACCACTGGAAGGTGAAGGAGGAAGAAGAGCGCGCGCTGCAGCGCCAGATTTTCGAGCATTTCATCGCCCTCTCCGTGGAGCTCGACCTGCCCCTCAACGTGCATTCGCGCTCCGCCGGCCGCCAGACCATCGCCTGCCTGCTCGAGCAGGGAGCGCGCAAGGTACAGCTCCACGCCTTCGACGGCCGCGCCGCCAAGGCGCTGCCGGCGATCGAAGCGGGCTACTTCTTCTCGGTTCCGCCATCGGTCGTGCGCTCGAAGCAGAAGCAGAAGCTGGTTCGCCGGCTACCGCTCGACAACCTGCTCCTCGAGACCGACAGCCCGGTGCTGGGTCCGGACCGCGAGCAGCGCAACGAGCCGGCCAACGCTGTCGTCTCGCTGCAGGCCATCGCCGAGCTGCAAGAGGTTCCCGTGGAGAAGGTCGCCTCCGCGGTGCGACGGAACACGGAGCGCCTCTACGGCATCCCGGCAGCTGGCTGAACTCTTCGCCGGGCGAGGCCGTATCTGGCTCAAAGGTGGATTGCGAACCACCTGCCCCGTCCATGCTCCTGGATTTGACCTGACGACCGACGACGGACGAAAATAGCGAGCAACGAAGCGATTTTTTCGACTCGACGCGCGGAATGGAATCTGCGCCGACAAATCGCTGCGCCGACCAACTCCGCGAAGGAACTGACGATGACCGCCAAGAAAGCTCTGAAAGCCTCCCTTCTCCTGCTGATCTTCTCCGCTGCTTTGATGCTGGTCCCGGCGGCCCTCGCCAGCGAGGCCGAAGCCGAGGCCGGGAACGAAGAGAAGGTCACCCTCTACATGACCGACTGGTGCGGCTGGTGCCGCAAGACCAGCAACCTGCTGACCGACCTCGACATCGAGTTCCGCTCCGTCGACATCGAGAAGGACGCCGCCGGCAAGGCCGAGTTCCTCGAGAAGGGCAACGGCCGCGGTGGCGTGCCGCTGATCGACATCGACGGCACCATCATCCGCGGTTACGACGAGGATCGTATTCGCGAGCTGGTCAGCCAGCTTCAGGAAGCCGGTTAGCCGGCTACTGAGAAAGTCGCGTAGCGACTTTCTCTGACTCTTCAAGGGGCGCCCGGCCAGGGAGGCTGAGCGCCCCTTCTCGCCTGCGCGGCCGGTCGCCGACGGAGCCAAGGTCGCCGACGACTACCTCCACGCCGCGATGGTCTTTCAGCACGGCATGACCGTCGAGCACTTTGGACGGGCCCGCGACCTCGCCGCCAAGCTGAACCCGGACCTCCCCGGCGCCAAGTGGCTCTATGCCGCCGCCACCGATCGCTGGTTGATCCGCCAGCAGAAGCCGCAGATCTACGGCACCCAGTTCCGCAAGCAGTCCCCGGACAGCCCTTGGACTCTCGAGCCCCTCGACCCGGACGCGGTCACCGACGAGGAGCGCGAGGCCTACGACGTGCCGCCGCTGGCCGAAGCCCGCGCCCGGGTCGAGGCGATGAACGCGGAACAGAAGTGCCCCCTACCGGGGCCGCCTCTGCGCCGGGGCCAGTCTCGGGTTAGCCCGCCCTAGTCCGAGCGCCGACCGGCCGCGAAGAGCTGGTCGGCCTGCTCCGGCGGCCGGGTCGCGAGACTGACCAGCACCGTCGCCAGCAAGCTGGCGAAGAACGCCGGGATCAGCTCGTAGAAGCCACCGAAGGGCGCGGTGAGCTTCCAGACGATGGTCACCAGGGCACCGCTCACCAATCCCGCCACCACCCCGGCCCAGGTGGTGCGGCGCCAGAACAGCGCCAGGATCGAGGTCGGCCCGAGGGCGGCGCCGAGGCCGGCCCAGGAGAAGAGCACCAGCCAGAAAACCAGGTCTTCCGCCAGCAGGCCGAGGGCGAGGGCTCCCAGAACCAGCAAGAAGACCACCACCCGGGACAACATCACCAGCCGCCGTTGGGGCACCTCGCGATCACGCTGGAGAACCTTCTCGTAGAGGTCCCGGACGACGCTCGATGCCGCCACCAGGAGCTGCGAATCGGCGGTCGACATGATGGCGGCGAAGATCGAGGCCACCACCAGCCCGAAGAGGAAGGGATGGAGGAGCTGCTGCGCCAGCACCGGATAGAGGTTTTCGGTGTCGCCCGCCGGCAACAGATCGGGGCTGGCGAAGTAGGCCCGGCCGGCCAGGCCGATGAGCACCGCGCCGCCGGCCATGAGGACGTTCCAGAGCGTCCCCACGAAGGCGGCCGTGCGCAGTTGCTCGGCATCGCGAATGGACATGAAGCGGGTCAGAATGTGGGGGTTTCCGGGCGACCCGAGGCCGATGCCGAGGAATCCCAGCAAGGTGCCGAGGGCGATGGCGCCGGGATCTGCCAAGACCGGGTCGAGGGCCCGCAGCTCGGCGAGGACCGCTCCCCAGCCACCGGCCTGGGTGATCGCCACCAGCGGCAGGACGACCAGCGCCAGCAGCATCAGGAAGGCCTGCATGAGGTCGGTCAAGCTGACCGCCAGGAAGCCTCCGAGCAAGGTGTAGACCAAAATGATGCCGGCGGTCAGCCAGACTCCCTGCATCGGCTCGAGGCCGAAGCCGGCGGCGAAGGCTTTGCCCCCGGCGACGAACTGAGCCGCCACGTAGCCGACCAGGAAGATCAGCAGGATGACCACCAGCAGGAGTCGCAGGATGCCTCGCCGGTCGTCGAAGCGGGCGGCGAAGAAGTCGGGCACGGTGACGCAATCATGGGCTTCGCTGAAGCGCCGCAGGCGGCGACCGTAGAACAGGAACAGAAACAGCTCGACGACGATGTAGCCCACCACCGCCCACAGCGCGGAGGCGCCGCGGGCGTAGGCCAACCCGGTCATTCCCAGCAGGAGCCAGGCGCTGCGCCCGGAGACCACCGCCGAGAGGGCGACGACGTAGCGGTTCATGCGGCGGCCGCCGACGAAGTATTCGGCGATGCCGGAGGAGGAGAAGCGCGTCGACAGGACGCCGATCAGGACGACGACGCCGAGATAGAGCAGGAAGGCGCTGACGGACGCGGCGTTGGCGGTCGGGTTCATGGTGGGCGCTCCTCGGTCCCGGTGAGATTTTCTTGCTGTTGGGCCTGACTCTATCTTGGGAGTCGAATTGGGGCCGATTTCTAAGGGCTCTGGCGTGATCCTAGGGCTCTGGCGTGTTGGCTCGGGCGCTTCGCCGACACGCCCGCGAGGGATTACTCGGACTGCGTGTCGGCCCGTTCCGGGTGGAGGCACAACTCGCTGCGCTCAAACAAATGCCTCCACTCCTCCTCCACGGACCGAGTCTCGGACTTCCAACAACCATGCCCGCGGGCTCAGGCTCCGCATCCGAGCCAACACGCCAGAGCCCGCACCGCTCTGTGTCGCGCCCCTGAATGGCTTTCGAGGTTACGAGATGAAGAATCGAGCCTCGGACTGCCAGATGCAATGCCCGCGGGCTCAGGCTCCGCACCCGAACCAACACGACAGAGCCCGCACCGCCCTCTATCGCGCCCCTGCCTTGGCATTCGAGGTTACGGGAGAGAACCGGACTGCATGTCGACCTTGACTCTGTAGTCGACTCCAGGGTTTATCCTGAAGTCCTCAGAGGCGGGGTTTCAGGAGGTGGGATGAGCGGATTGACGATTGGACAGCTAGCGGAGCGCGCCGGGGTGGGGATCGAGACGATTCGGTTCTATGAGCGCCGCGGGCTGGTTCCGGAGCCGCCGCGGAGGCGGTCGGGATATCGCCAGTATCCGGAGGAGGCGGTGGATCGACTGCGGTTCGTCCGGCGGGCGAAGGGGCTGGGTTTTTCCCTCGACGAGATCGGCGAGCTGCTCGAGCTGCGCAGCCATCCGCGAGCCAACCGACGGCGGGTGCACGCCAAGGTCGAGGCCAAGCTGGCGGACGTAGAGCGGCGGATCGCCGACCTGGAGCGGCTGCGAGCCACGCTACGCGGCCTCGCCAGTGACTGCGCTAACGGCAAGACCAGCGAGCCGTGCCCGATTCTCGAAGCACTGGAAGGCATGGAGGAGTCGCGATGAGCGATTGCTGCTCCGGTAGCGCATCGAATGCGACGGCGCCAACAGCGGCGCCAACACCTGCAACAGACCCGGTCTGCGGGATGAGCGTCGATCCCGCAACCAGCCAACAGCGAGCCGATCACGCCGGCGAGACCTACTTCTTTTGCTGTGGCGGCTGCCGCCAGAAGTTCGAGAGCGACCCGGAGCGCTGGCTGAGCGGGGCGGGGGCGGAGGTGGAGGCCGATCCGGAGGCCTTCTACATCTGCCCGATGGACCCGGAGGTGCGGCAGCAGGGCCCCGGGAGCTGCCCGAAGTGCGGCATGGCCCTCGAGCCGGAGACGCCGACCGAGGCGACGCGGCTGGAGTACACCTGCCCGATGCATCCGGAGGTGGTGAGCCCACAGCCAGGGTCGTGCCCAAAATGCGGCATGGCCCTCGAAGCGCGCAGCGTCGTGGTCGAGGAAGACAATCCCGAGCTGCGCGATATGACCCGCCGCTTCTGGGTGGCGGCAGCGCTGTCGCTGCCGATCCTGCTGCTGGCGATGGGCGACATGCTGCCCGGCGCTCCCGTCTCTCGAGTCATCGCTCCGCGCTGGCGCGTGCTCGCCGAGCTGCTGCTCGCCACCCCGGTGGTGCTGTGGGCCGGCTGGCCGTTCTTCGAGCGCGCCGTCCAGTCGCTGCGCAACCGCAGCCCGAACATGTTCACCTTGATCGGCCTGGGCGTTGGCGCCTCCTTCGGTTACAGCGTGCTGGCCGCCCTGGTTCCGGGACTCTTCCCGGCTTCTTTCCGCGCCCACGATGGCACCGTCGGCGTCTACTTCGAAGCCGCCGCCGTGATCGTCGCCCTGGTGCTCCTCGGACAGGTCCTCGAGCTGCGCGCCCGCAGCAAGACCGGCGCCGCCATCCGCGCCCTCTTAGGCTTGTCGCCGGCGATCGCCCGTCGCCTGACCCCGCAGGGTGACGAGCAGGACGTTCCGCTCGCCGACGTGCGAGTCGGTGACCGGCTGCGCGTGCGACCAGGAGAGAAGATCCCGGTGGACGGCGTGGTGGTCGAAGGCTCGAGCGCCGTCGACGAATCGATGATGACCGGCGAGCCCCTTGCCGTCGCCAAGGGACCCGGCGATCAAGTCGTCGGTGCCACCGTCAATGGCACCGGCGCGCTGGTGATGGAGGCGGAGCGCGTCGGCTCCGAGACCTTGCTGGCGCGCATCGTCGCCCTGGTCGCCCAGGCCCAGCGCAGCCGGGCCCCAATCCAGCAGCTCGCCGACCGGGTGGCGGCGGTCTTCGTGCCGACGGTGGTGGCAGTCGCCCTCGGCGCCTTCGTCGCCTGGAGCCTGTGGGGTCCCGAGCCACGCTTCGCCTATGCCCTGCTGGCCGCCGTTTCGGTGCTGATCATCGCTTGCCCCTGTGCCCTCGGTTTGGCGACGCCGATGTCGATCATGGTCGCTACCGGCAAGGGCGCCGGGGCCGGTGTTCTGTTCAAGAACGCCGGGGCCATCCAGCGCCTGCGGGACGTCGACACCTTGGTGCTCGACAAGACCGGCACCCTCACCGAGGGCAAGCCGGGGTTGGTCACCTTGGAGGTCTTCGGGGATTTCTCCGAGGCCCGAGCCCTCGCCCTTGCGGCCGCCGTCGAGCGCTCCAGCGAGCACCCGCTGGCCGAAGCGATCGTCGCCGCGGCCGAGCAGCGAGACCTGGTGATTCCCGCCGTTCGCGACTTCGAGTCGCGCACCGGCCGCGGTGTCCTCGGCACCGTCGACGGCTACCGGGTCGCCCTCGGCAGTGCTCCCCTGATGGCGGACCTCGGCCTCGATCCGAGCCAACTCGCGAAACGGGCAGAAGCCCTGCGGGCGGAGGGCCAGACGGTGCTCTTCGCCGCCGTCGACGGCGCTTTGGTGGCCATGCTAGGGATCGCCGATCCGGTTCGCGAGACCACCCCCGCAGCGCTAGCGGACCTCGAGGCGATGGGCCTCGATCTGGTCATGCTGAGCGGCGACAACCGCACCACCGCCGAGGCGGTGGCCCGACGCCTCGGCATCGGGCGCGTCGTGGCCGAGGTCTTGCCGCAGGAGAAGGCCGCCGAGATCGAGCGCCTGCAGCACAGCGGCCGGGTGGTCGCGATGGCCGGCGACGGCATCAACGACGCGCCAGCCCTCGCCCAGGCCGATGTCGGCATCGCCCTCGGCAGCGGTACCGACATCGCCATCGAGAGCGCCGACGTCACCCTGGTGCGAGGCGATTTGCGCGCCATCGGTCGCGCCCGCCGGCTGAGCCAGGCGACGCTGCGCAACATCCGCCAAAACCTCTTCTTCGCCTTCGCCTACAACGCCCTCGGCGTGCCGCTGGCGGCGGGGCTTCTCTACCCCGTCTTCGGCTGGCTGCTGAGCCCGATGATCGCCGCCGCCGCGATGAGCCTGAGCTCCGTCTCGGTGATCGGCAACGCCCTCCGATTGCGTCGGGCGAAGCTCTAGCGAACGGGAGCAGAGCCCCTATTCGAGCAGGCGCCCCTCGACCGCGAAGTCCTCGCCGTCTTCGAGGCGCGCCGCCAGATTCGCCGGTACCTCCGGCACCGGCCGCGTGGCGAGCGTCATCGCGCCATCGGCGGCGAGCTCGACGACGTGGTTGACGCGCTGCTCCGGCGCCACCTCGGGGAAGTCCGAACGCTGATGGGAGCCGCGGCTTTCCTTGCGCGCCACGGCACAGCGCAGGGAGGCCTCGGCGCTGTCGATGGAGCCGAGGAGATCGAGCGCCAGGGCGAGATCGCCAAAGCCTTCGGCACTCGGTCGCACGTCGACGTGCTGGGCCGCCTGGCGGATCTGGTCGAGCTTGTCGAGACCCTCCGTCAGCTTGTCCTCGCTGCGCACCACGCCGCAGTGGCCCCACATGATGTCGCGCACCGCCCGCTGCAGCGGGCGGGCCAGCTCCTCATCGTGCTTGGTCAAGAAGTCGAGCTCGTCGTGGGCGGCGTTGATCACCGCCCGGCTGCGGCGCTGGATATCGAGATTCGCGGAATGCTCGGCGGCGCTTTCGCCGGCGCGCTTGCCGAAGACCAGGATCTCGGCCAAGGAGTTGCCGCCCAGGCGATTGGCGCCGTGGACGCCGCTGGTGCACTCACCAGCCGCGTAAAGACCCCGCACGCGGGTGGCGTGGCTGTCCGGCTCGACCACCAAGCCGCCCATGCTGTAGTGCGCCGTCGGCGCCACCTCCATCGGCTGCTTGGAGATGTCGAGCATCTGCGACTCCATGAACTGGCGATACATGCGCGGTAGCTTGTCGAGAATGAACTCCTTGGAGCGATGGCTGATGTCGAGAAACACCCCGTGGTTCTCGGTGCCGCGGCCCTCGACGATCTCGGTGTAGTTGGCCAGCGCCACTCGGTCGCGGGTGGAGAGCTCCATGCGCTCGGCGTCGTAGCGCTGCATGTAGCGCTGGCCATCGCGGTTCAACAGGTGACCACCCTCGCCACGCACCGCCTCCGTCACCAGTGTCCCGGCCATGGTTTCGGGAAAGACCATGCCGGTGGGATGAAACTGCACCAGCTCCATGTCGGCGAGCTCACAGCCGGCGTGCAGGGCGAGGCGCATGGCGTCGCCGGTGTTCTCGTCGCGACGCGACGAGCTGCGCCGCCAGATGCGAGTGTGACCACCCGCCGCCAGAACGACCGAATCGGCCAGGTAGACGGTGCGCTCGCCGGTCACGATGTCGAAGGCCATGGCCCCGAAACACTCCCGCTCGCCGGCCGAGTCGTCGACCAGCAGACGCGAGACGTACTGCAGGTCGTGAATCGGGATTTCGAGCTTCTCGACCTGCTCCGTCAAGGTATTGAGCAGGGCGCGGCCAGTGTAATCGCCGGCATAGCAAGTGCGGCGATACTTGTGGGCCCCGAAGTAGCGCTGATCGAGCTCGCCATCGGTGGTGCGGGCGAAGGGCGTTCCCCACTCGGCCATCTCGAGAATACGAGCCGGGGCTTCCTGCACCAATAGCTCGACGGTGCGTGGCTCGGCGAGGAAATAGCCTTCGCGGTAGGTGTCGACGAAGTGTTGCTCCCAAGTGTCCTCGGGATCGACCGTGGCGAGGGCGGCATTGATCCCACCGGCCGCGAGCACGGTATGGGCATCGTTGCGCATGCGCTTGCCGAGCACGATGACCTCGGCGCCGGCGAGGTGAGCCGCGATGGCGGCGCGCAGGCCGGCCCCTCCGGAACCGATGACGAGCACGTTGGAGACATTGGTTCGATGCTTCTGGTTCATATCTGAGGACCTCCTCGGATTCGCAAGGACTCCGAGCAAGAGGAAGAGTTGTGGGGTGTCAAAGAGACGTCGACGCCGGGCCGAGGGCCCTGGGCGCACGGGAAGGACGGAAGGACCGCTCCCCCCGCGGGACTACTCTTTCACGCTCGCGGTGCGGCCGGAAGAGGGATTCCGAGGAAGGCCACCCAAGGGACACCGCCGGCCGGACAGGCGCAGCCCGCGGAGCCGCGTGGTCGATCAGCGCAGCTCGTCGGCGAGCTGCCGCAGGCGCTGCTCCCAGGGGCCGGCGTCCGCCTCGCCCGGGCGATCGGCGAGAGCCGCCTCGGCGACTTCGAGGGCCTCCGCCGGGCGCTCGAGACCGCGCAGCGAGGCGGCGAGATACCACGCCGCCGCCGGGCTGGCGGGATGGATCTCGGCCGCCACCTCAAAGACCGGTAGGGCGGTGGCGAAGTCGCCATCGAAGAACGGCCCCATGCCGTACTGCACCAGCACCTCCTCGGGTAGCTGCGCGGCGAAGCCGAAGCGCGCCTCGTGGCGCTCGCTCCAGGTGCGCAAAGGCTTGGCATCGAAGCCCAGCTGGTAGCTGATCGGCAGCTCCCAGGGCCCGAAGATCTCGCCGAGCCCGTCGAGCAGCACCTGCGGCGCCGCGCTGTTGTGGGTGGCGCCAGGGACGCGCCGGGCGGAAAGCTCGACGCCGAGCGACCGGGCGTCGCCCAGGCGCTGCCGGATGGCCTCTTCGGCGTCGAGGAACCAGTCCTGATCGAGGCTGCCGACGCCGAGATGCAGCAGTCGGGGCACGGCGCCGCGGGTGGCGGCGACCTGGGCGGGCAGAAGCTCGACCTGGCGCCCGTCGTCGAGGCGCTCGACGGGCGGTGCAGCGCCCACCACGAAACCCTGGAAGGCGCCGTCGTTTTCGAACAAGGCGGCGAGCGCGAAGGCACCGCCGGAGGAATAGCCGAGAAGCGAGCGATGGGGGGCCGCCGGATAGCGCTCGGCGATGAACGGCGTCAGCTCGTCGACCAGGAAGCGGTAGAAGGGATTCTCGGCGATGCCACCATGGCGCAGCGACGAAAGCTCCGCTTCGCGCTGCTGGTGCGGCACCGAGACGATGATCAGCCCTGGCAGGGCCCAGCGGCGCGCCATCGCCTCGGCATACCCGCTCACCAGGCCGTGGTAGCTGGCTCCGTCCATCACCATCACCAGCGGCCGCGGCGTGTCGCGTTCACTCCCCGGCACACTGGTGATGCGCAACGCCACGGTGCGACTAGCGCCCAGCCGCTCGGAGGGAACCTCCAGCTCGACCGTCTCCTGCCAAGGATCTCCCAGGGGAGCTGCCAGCGGCGCAGGCTCGAGTCCGGCCGGCGAGTCGCCGGCTTCGCGACAGGCCCCCAGAAGAAGCATCACCAAAACCAACCACACCAGCACCCCAACTGAACGTCCGATTCGACTCGCCATCGCCAGAACCTCCCCGGATCGCCGCCGGCCTCGCCACCGGAGCCACGGCGCAACCACCTCGCCTCAGAGGCCGTCCCGGCAGGCGGCCCCGTGATCGAAATCTACAGCCTGATACTCGATCGCCGACGAATAGTTGAGCGGCAGAGGTTCCGACAGCCGCAATCCACGGCAACGGTCAAGCCGGCCGCCAAGGGCGCTTGGCTCGTTCCTGGTTGCAGAACCGCTTACAGGCGAGCCGCTGAATCAGCGCGGCCGACGCTTGAGCACCAGTTTCTGGCGGAAGGCGCCGAGGGAGCGATCGGCCATCTCGACGGTCAGCACATCCTCTTCGCAGCGGTAGGTGAAGCTGCCAGTGAAGCTCGGCATCGGCACATGGGCAAAAGCTGGCCGGAGGTCGATGCTCTGGCCGTCGATGACCATGAAGGATTCGCCGACGGTGCGTTCCATGTCGACCGCCATGTACAGCCAGCGCGGCTCGGCATCGTGCTGGCACAGGGTGCCCACGAACTCGTCCGTGAAGCGGAGCTTGCCGATGACCTGCTGACCGCTGGGCGCCGTCCCGCGCAAATGGAGGTTGGTGCGGCGCGAGCGAGAGAGCTGCCCGTCGCCACCGATGGTGACGATCTCGCCGCTGTCCGGCTCGACCCGCCAGGTGAGATCCGAAGCCCCCATCGCCCTCAGCTGGGCGAGCATGGGGCGAATCTGATTCTCGAAGGCGTCGTCGTCGAGCGCCCAGCTTCCGACCACGCAGGCCGGCGGATGCAGGCGTTCGATGCAGAAGTTGGTGGTCGGGTCGGCGGTGGCTGCGGATGCCAGCGCAGCGCTCACCAACAGAGCCCCGAGCCAGGCACCGGGCCGGCAAAGATTGCGAAGAGGCATGGTCTCGATCCTCCGAAGTCGTCCCTGGGAAGGCGCGACAGCGAACTTGGCTGCCGCGCCCTTTCCCGCTCTGACGACTCTCCGGAGGATTTCGTTACGGAGCCCTCAGGCGGCCTCTGAGAGGAGGAACTTGCCGAGCTTGCCGAAGGCGGCGCGCCAGCCGTCCTTGACGTACTCGATGAACTCGGGCTCGAGATGGTCTTGCACCAGGGTGACTCGGGTACGGCCTTCGTCTTCGGCGACGAAGTCGACCTGCACCGTCGTCGCCGGTCCCTCGCGACGCCGGTCGGTGGCCTCGTAGACCAGCCGCGCCGGCGGATCGAACTCCTTGATCACGCCCACGATCTCGAACTCCCCAACGCCCTCGAGGTGCATGTTGTGCACATACTTGCCACCGACCCGCGGCTCGACCTGCGACTCGGTCTTGGTGGTCTGGCCACAGCCCCACCAAAGCTCGACCTTGCTGGCCTCGATCCAGGCATCGAACACCGACTCCCGCGGCGCCTCGAAGGTACGGGTGACGGTCAGCTTCTCGCCATCGAACTCGACCTTGGTTTCCATGCTGTCCCTTTCTGACCGATGCCGTCGGGCCCCCCGGCGGTGTTCGCCGTTGGCGCCCAGCGTTCAGTTCACCGGCTCCTTGCGTCGTTTCTCTTCGAGGAGCGCCTCGACGGCGTCGAACTGAGCCTTCCACAGGGCGGTGTAGCGCGCGATCCAGTGCAGCGCCACCTCCGCCATCGCCGGGTTGACGGCGATGAAATGCTCCCGGCCCTGTTTACGGCGATGGATCAGCCCGGCCCGTTCGAGCACCCGCAGGTGCTTGGAGACCGCCGGCTGCGACATCTCGTAGGGCTCGGCCAGCGACCGGACGTTGTGCTCGCCACCGGCCAGACGGGCGAGCATGTCCCGCCGGGTGACATCCGAGAGCGCACCAAAGACTCGGTCGAGTTGCTCCTCACTAATAACCATTTGGTTATGCTTTCTCGATTGAGAGCCGATGTCAAGGGGCATCTCACGGCCGGTCAAGAAAAACAGCCCCCGGCCGAAGCCGGGGGCTGCCAATCACTGCCAGGAGAGCCGAGCTCTCAGCGGTCGAACTGACCACGGCGCAACGGCACCGTGAAGCAGGCCGAGAACTCGGAGGTCGAACGGCTGCGCGTCGCCGTCGCCGTGATGACGTCCCCCGGCGACACCAGGGTGTGGAGCACCATCGTCCAGTTGCCCAGGGGATCGGTGTTCAGGGTGAAGGGCTTCGAATGCCACTTGCCCTCCCCATGACCGGACGGATCACAGACATCGCTGACGTAGACGTCGACGACGAAGCCGGTGTCGATACCCCCCGGGCCGAGGTCCAGGGTCCCGGTGACCGTGGTGTCGGAGGAACCCACCACCACGCTGGTGATCACCGGGAAGTTCTGCAGGTTGTTGGGGCCGACATCGGGATCGCCCGGGTCGTTGGGGGTCACCCCGTCGTTGGCGAGATCGATGCCGAGACCACCGTTGTCGTGGATGCGATTGGCATAGATGTCGTTCTGAACGCCATCGAGCACCGCGATGCCATCGAAGCCGTTGTAGGCGATGGTGTTGGCCGTCGCATCACGGATGATGACTCCTCGCGGCACACCATCGGCGATGGTGTTGCGGTTCGCACCACTGACGATCACGATGCCGTGGCGAGTGTTGCCCAGCGGCCCCTGATTGAAGATCGAGGTTCCGATGGAGTTGCCGAAGATGAAGTTGTCGCGCGCTCCGACACCCGACAGGCGAATGCCCCACTCGTTGCCCGACAGGACGTTGCCGCCTCCCGGGCGCAGGCCGCCGATCGAGTTGCCGGACGAGTTGGTGATCTGAATTCCGGCCATGCCATTGCCGAGATCGACCAGTCCCGCCTGATCGGTGCCGATGCGGTTCATCAGCACGATGTTGCCGCTGCCACCGTTCAATCGCAGGCCGGCATTGTCGAAGCGGTTGATCACCAGACCATTGACCTCGCTGTCGCCGGCGGTGATGTCGAGGCCGATGACGTTGGTCCCGGCGGCCGAGCCATCGATCTCGACCAAACCCTGGGGCGTCTGCGAGATGCCTTCGATCTGCACCGGATCGGTGACCACCGGCAGTGCCGAAGCCGGTTGGAAGGTATTGCCCGAGGGCAGCGCGAAGGTCAGCCGCTGGCGACCCAAGGAAGCATTCGACTGCTGCAAGGCGGCGCGCAGGGTGCAGACGCCGCCGGAGGTGGCGCAGGCGTTGTCGCCGAGGTTGTTGTCGCCGGCGTCGCCGGTGTTGTTGATGACGAACCCGGCCACCGTGATGGCGAAGGGCGCACTGTCGCCGAAGACCGTCGGATCGGAAACGCTCGCCACCCGCATCACCGCGGTGTTGGCCAGCGGCCCGGTGACGATCCAGAACTGACCGCCATCGTCGGGGGTGCTGGTGAAGAGGGTCTGGAAGGCACCGCCGTTGCGCGACAGGGAGATGCGCACGTTGCCGGTGATGCCGTCCGAGGTCCAGCGAATGAAGCGACCACCACCGACCGGCCAGGTGTCGCCCCCGAGCGGCTCGTCGACGGTGATCGAGGCCGAGCAATCGTTGTTCTGATTGGCCGGATCGGAAGCCGAGCCGACAGCGATCTCATGGCGCGCCAGGGCGGTGAAGATGGCCGCCGCGTGGGGCGTGCCGTTGCCCGGATCGCCATCGCAGTCATCCTGCGCCCGCAGCGTGTGGTAGAGCGAGCCGGCGACATTGCCGCCCTCGCGGGTGGTGGTGGCGAACTGGCAGGTGAAGAAGGAGCCGGCACTCGGTCGTGAGCTGTAGAACAGCTCTTCGACCTTGTCGAAGGCCTGGGCCGAGCTGTAGCCGGCGAGGATCAGCTCCTGCACCAAATCCCAGATGGACTCGGTGCCCGGCGCCGTCTCGCAGTGCGGCTGGCGACCACAGGGCCCCTGCCAGCTCGGATGCCCGCTGCCGCAGGCCAGGTTGGTCTGCGGGGTGTGCGGCACCATGCCCTTGTGGGTCCGCCAGTCGATGTCGCGGAAGCCGTCGCAGGTGGCGCTGCAGTCGTAATTCTGGAACGCACCGCAACCGTCCGCGTACTCGGCACCGCGCGCAATGCAAGAGTCCTCGACGTGGAGAGCGGCGACGATGTCGGCGTAACCCTCGCCGGAGCCGCCGTCGGTGCCCGGATGGCTGCCGTCGGTGAAATCGATGGCGTGACCGAGCTCGTGCAGCAGATGGGTGACGTTCTCACCGGCGTTGTTGCAGCGCGCAACGTCGCGGGTCATCTCGATCTTGTGGTTCGGCAGATCGAAGTACTGCCCCAGACAGAGGCCGGTGTCGCGATTGACCTCGATGGTCAGCGGTCCGCTGGCCGAGCCGGCGGACCAATCGAGGTTGGGCATGAACTCCCGCGCCCGCTTGAGGCCATCGTTGGCCCAGAAGTAGCTGGTTCGAGATGCGCTGGTGTTGCCATCGGTCGGCCCGGCGGTGCTGTTGCAGTCATTGGTGAGGGGGTTTGAGGCGCCGCCGAAGTCGAGATTTCCCACCCCGGTGTTGAAGTCGATGGTGCCGCAGACATCGTCCATTTCGACCTGCTCGCCGCGCATGAAGGAGCGGTTGGGCACACCCGAGGTGAAGATCCCGTTCTCGTCGGCGAACTGCACCGGGCTCTGGCGATAGTCCACCCACGGGAAGTTCTGGTTGACCTCCGACGTCAAGCTGCCATGGGGCCTGACCCGGCCCCGGGCGACGGCGTCGACGGCGGTGCCGCGGAAGGAAACGACGGCGCCGGTGTAGGCGTCGACCAGGCCTTCCCAGACCTCCGAATCGCCGGCGCGCTGGAAGCTGTGCTCGCGCACCAAGCGGTACTCGAGTCCGCGGCCGAAGGTGCCGATGTACACCGGCGGCCCGTCGCCCACCACCAGCGACGGTGAGGTCGGGATCAAGCGCAGATCGCCATCCTTGTAGTAGAGATCACCGGCCTTCTCACCGCCCAAGTACTCGGCCAGCGCCTTGCGGCTCTGCTGCGCATCCACCAGAACTTCCGGCACTGCCGCCTTCGGCACCTCCAGAGACGATGAGATGTTCTCCATCTCCCAGTGGATCAGGTTGCCGTGGTTGACGCGGAAGACCACTCGCGCGCCGTCCACTGGCAGGCCGTGGGGCTGCCAGCGGAACACCACGTGCCAGAGGCGGTAGCGCGGGTCGCCCTCGGCACCGGCCAGCGGGCCGACGCCCTGGGAGGCCTTCTCGTCGAGCACCAGCTCGGCGGAGGTGATGCCGGCGAGGTCGGCGTGGCGATCGATCCACTCCCGACCCAGCCGCTCGAGCTCGGGCAAGGTGTCGATGCCCTTGGCTGCGGCCAGTGAGTTGCCGGCGCCCGGGATCCAGGGCACCGACAGCTCGATGACCAGAGGTCGGCCGGTGCGGCGATCGAAGACCGCACGCTCGGCGGCCTTCGGGCTCAGGCCCTGGGTGAGGCGAAAGCTCTCCCAGGCGTCGGCGGCGACTCCGGCGGGCAGATCCATCGCCCGCATCGGTGCGGCCATGCGCAGTCCGAGAGACTCGCCGGTGGTTCGGCTGCTCAGCTCACCGTCGGCGGACGCTGGGGGCACGGCGCCGCCGGCTGGCCCGGCAATGGCCAGCAGGAGGATGAGGCAACAACAGGTCAGGAGGGTGGAGCGGTAAGAAAAAGGAAAGCAAATGAGGGGGCCATGCACGATGTTGAGACTCCTTCCAGCTTGGGGACCACCGCGGCCACACCGCGGCGGTCGGTGGGCGAAATACTCGGACAGCGCCAAGCAACCTCTGGCACCGACCCGGTCTCGCCTCCGAGCAAGCCTCGCGGCGGGGCTCCCTCCCGCCGCTCGTCGTCTCCCACAGACCCGGTTGTCACCCGTTGCAATCCTGCGCTAGCCCGAGACTGTCGTGCCGAAATCTCTCGTCCGCAGGCCGACCCATCGCTGAAGTGGCCACGGCTCGCTCCCCTCACACCCTGCGGAGGGGTCGATCGGAGAGATCTTGGCTACTTCCAAATACGTGAATTCGAGAGGAAGGTTCTGCATGACCAACCACCTCCGGAAGGGACTTCCCCACCCGCCGTGCCCAGCCCGCGGGGCTCGGCCCTCGCCGCCTCGTCCTGGCCGCCGCCTGGACAGGGCTCGCCGCGGGTCCGAGAATCGGCACATGAAGACACCTGTTTCCGAGGTCATGCCGTGGCCGCTGCCGGCGGTTCTCATCGCTCTCGGCAGCTGCCTCGCCATCGCGTGCCCATCACCCACCACCCACCAATCCGGAGCCGACCCGCCAGGGCACTACCTGATCTACCTCCACGGCCGCATCGTGCAAGAGCAAGGACCGCGGGCGATCAGCGAGCGCTTCGGCCCCTACCAGTTCGAAGCCATCGTCGTGGCCCTTCGCCGCGCCGGCGCCGAGGTCGTGGCACCGCTGCGCTCGCCGGGCAGCAACCTCCACCAGTCCGCCGCCGAGGTGACCGAACGGGTTGGCGCCCTGATGGCACAGGGCATCGCGGCCGACCGCATCACCCTGGTGGGAGCCTCCCAGGGTTCGGTGATCGCCATGCTGGCCTCTCAGGAGCTCGCCCTCGACCAGCTCGGCCTGGTCTTGATGGGAGCCTGCAACGGCTGGGTCACGGGTGAGCTGCAACCCGACCTCCACGGCCGCGTACTGTCGCTGTACGAACCCGGTGATCGCCACGGCGGGAGCTGCCGGGAGCTGGTCGAGCAGAGCTCCGGCGTCACCGCCTTCGAGGAGATTCGCCTCGACACCCGCCTCGACCACGGCTTCCTCTACCGGCCCCTCGAGGAATGGGTCGATCCGGCCACCGATTGGGCTCTTAAGGGCGTTCGAGAGCGAGGTCGAGAGCTCTCGGGTTGACATTCGACCCGAAGGAGTCGAGACTTGGGTAGCATGTCTACCCAAGAGAGAAACGCTCCCGATCGCATCGCCCTGCTCCAGGGCACCCTCGACCTGCTGATCCTGCGTACCCTGGTGTTTGGAGCGCAGCACGGTCAGGGCATCGCCCGCGCCATTCAACAGACCTCCGGCGATGTCCTGCTGGTCGACCACGGCTCCCTCTACCCGGCCCTTCAGAGGCTCGAGAAGAAGCGCTGGATTCAGGCCGAATGGGGGGTGAGCTCGAACAATCGGCGAGCCCGTTTCTACGAGCTCACCACGGCTGGCCGCGAAGCGATGGTCCGCGAGACCCGCCAGTGGACCCGGCTGGTGACGGCGATGAGCCGGGTGCTCGGCCTCGAAGCCACCGGGAGCCGGCCGTGAAGCGCCCCGCCAGCCGCACCGACGCCGACTTCGCCGCCGAGGTCGAAGCCCACCTCGAGCTCGAGATCGAGCAGCTCATCGCCGAGGGCATGGACCCCGAGGCAGCCCGCCATCAGGCGCGACGGAGCTTTGGCAACGTCACCCGAACCCAGGAGCGGTTCTACGAATCGAGCCGCTGGATGTGGCTCGACCACCTGGTGCGCGACCTGCGATTCGCCCTGCGGCAGATGAAGCGCTCGCCGATCTCGACGGCGACCATCGTCTGCTCCCTCGCCCTCGGCCTCGGCGCCTGCACCGCCATGTTCAGCATTCTGCGTCCCCTGATGCTGCAAGACCTGCCCTTCGAGCAGCCGAATCGCCTGGTCTGGATCGAGAACGTCGGCGGCGAAGGCATGTCGTCGGTGACTTCGCGGACCTCGAATCTGCGCGATTTCCGGGCCCTCGCTCGATCCTTCGACGGCATGACCGGCTTCAATGCCTTCTTCGAGTACGGCAGCTACAACCTGGTGGGTGCCGGGGACCCCATTCGCCTGGTCGGGGTCGGCGTCGCGGCCGACTTTCTCAACGTGCTCGGCGTCACACCGCTGCACGGACGGAGCTTCACCGACGAAGAAGGACAGGATGGAGGACCGCCGGCGATCATCCTGTCCCACGGCTTCTGGCAAAGCCAGTTCGCCGGCGACCCCACCATCGTCGATCGCGCGATCAACCTCGATGGCGAACCGGTGTCGGTGGTGGGAGTCCTGCCGCCATCCTTCGAATTTGCGTCCTTCTTCTCACCCCGTTCGCGGGTCGACTTTCTGACCCCCCTGGCGATCAGCGATCGGACCGACGCCTGGGGCAACCTGCTGTCGATCATCGCCCGCCTCGCCCCCGGCGCCACCATCGCCAGCGCCCAACAGGACCTCGACGGGGTGATCGCCAGTCTCGAGGAGGCGGATCCCGAGCGCTGGGGGCTGGGTGCCAAGGTGCGCGGCCTGCAGAGCACCATTGCGGCGCCCTATCGCTCTGCCCTCTTGCTGCTCGCCGCCGCCGCCGGGGCGGTACTGCTGATCGTCTGCCTCAACATCTCGAACATGCTGCTCGCCCGCGGTCCCCGACGCAGCGCCGAGATGGCGGTGCGCAGCGCCCTCGGAGCACCGCGCCGGCGCTTGTTGCGCCAGCTCTTGATCGAGAGCGTCGTGCTCTCTCTGACCGGAACGCTCCTCGGGGCCCTCTTCGCCTTCGCCGTCACCGGTTTCGTGTCTCGCACCCGGGGGCTCGAGATTCCCCTCCTCAACGACATGACCGTCGACGGCGGCGCCCTGCTCTTCGCCACCCTCCTGGCCCTCGGAGTCGGTGTCCTGGTCGGCATCGTGCCGGCCCTGCAGCTCTCCCGGGCCGGCCACCGCACCAACCTGCGCGGCTCCCGCCAGCGGATGAGCGCCAGCCGCCAGAGCACGGCCTGGCGCGAAGCCCTGGTGGTCGCCGAGGTCGCCGTGGCCTGCATCCTGCTGGTCTTCGGCGGACTGCTGGTGCGCAGCTTCCAGAAGGTTCTCGAGGTCGACCCCGGCTTCGTGTCCGAAGGCGTCGTCACCTGGAATCTCGATCCGGGCAGGGTTTTCGTCGATCGCGCCGAGGCGGTGACCTATTACGAACGGATCATCACCGCGATCGAAACGCTACCGGGGGTCGAAGCGGTCGGCTTGACCGATGCCGTGCCCCTCGGGCGCAACCGCACCTGGGGCATCACTGCCCCGGGCCAGACCTATGCCGACGACCTCCCCGACATCACCGTCTTTCCGCACCTCGTCGACCATCGCTACCTCGATACGGTCCAGGTCGAGCTCGTCGCCGGTCGCCGCTTCGACAGCCGGGACGGCCTCGGAAGTCCCGGCACCATCCTGCTCAACGAGGCGACCGCCGCGGTGCTCTATCAGGGCGAGGAGGTCCTCGGCCGGACCGCCAACTTCGGGGACGAAGAGTTCGAGATCATCGGCGTGGTGGCCAATACGCGCCACCGATCGCTGGAGGTCGAAAGCGATCTCGAGGCCTACTTCCCGATCACCCAGATCGGCAGCCTCGGCGCCCTCGACATGGTGGTTCGCTCGTCCCTGCCGGCGGAAACCCTGGCGGCGGCCGTCATTCCCGCCATCCATCGCGTCGATCCCACCATCCCAGCCAACGAGTACCGCTCGTTGACCGGCCAGATCGAGCGCTGGATGTCGCCCCGCCGCTTCACCCTCCAGGTACTGATGGCGTTCGCTGCCATCGCGCTCCTCTTGGCGGCCTTGGGAATCTACGGCGTGCTGTCCTACTCGGTGACCGAGAGGAGGCCCGAGATCGGCATTCGGATGGCCCTTGGAGAGTCCGCTCGCAGAGTTCTGCAGCGGGTCGTACTCCGCACCCTGACCCTGGCCGCCATCGGCCTCGCCGTCGGCCTCGTGGCCTCACTGCTGATCTCCCGCTGGTTCTCATCGCTGCTCTACGGCATGGAGGCGACGGACCCCAAAACCCTGGCCGCGATGGGACTCACTCTGCTGGTGGTAGCTGCCCTCGCCGGCCTGATTCCGGCCCTGCGAGCAGCGCGCACCAAGGCCTCGTCGGTCCTCTGGGCAGGCTGACTCCGCCCGGCGGGTCCCGAGCCTACGGGGCCCGCCGCTACTGCTTGACCAGCTTGTAGTGAAATCCCGCCATCACCGCTTCCATGGTGCGACCGTCGAAGCTCTTGACTTCGATCTTGGCGTAGCCCAGGTCGATCGTGCCGGGCACGACGGTGAACTCGTCGGGCGGAATTCGTCGACCGCTGATCACCTGGTAGAAGCGATTCCCTTCGAACTCCCAGCGATCACCTTCGGAATCGGGCGCGCCACCGAACTCGACGATCAGCCAGCTGCCCTGCAACGACTTCTGGCTCAGCTCTTCGGCAGCCAGCGGCAGGGCGAAGACAAGAACCAGCACCAGCGAAACTAGCCGTGTAGACCTCACCATCGACGTGCCTCCCTTGATCGGCGAGGGCGTCCCCCGGGGCGCCCCTTGCGCTGCTGAGATGAAGGATTCTCGCCCGACTCTATGGCATCCGACCACCGACCGTTCGGTCTTCGGACACCGCAGCCTCCCCCATCGTGGCTTCCGCCCCTTGGAAGATCTCGACGATGGCGGTGAGGTTGAGGTCCCCGAGCCCCTGCTCGATGGCCTGGCGATAGAGAGCCGCCGCCGCCCTCACCGGCGACGACCGCGCTGCGCCATCGGCGGCCGCCACGAAATAGCCCAGGTCCTTGGCCACCAGCTCGACCGGAAACTGGGGGGCGAACTCCCGCCGAGCCATGGCGCCGAAGGACGCCGCCAGCGGCGGCGCCACGACCGGCAGTTGGCCGATCAGGTCGAGCCAGCGCTCGTCTTCGATGCCACCGGCTCGCAGAAAGGACACCAGCTCGCCGGCCGCCGCCACCTGAACCGCGAAGAAGGCATTGACGGCCAGCTTGGCGGTCGCACCGAGGCCGGCCTCACCGAGAAAGAAGATCCGGCCACAGCAGGCCGCGAGCAGCGGTCGTAGCCGATCGACGCCATCCCTCGGCCCGGCCGCCAAGGCCACGAGCTGACCGCCCTCGGCCTGCGGCCGGGAGCCCACCACGGGCGACTCGACGAAGACCCCACCGACGTCCTGCACCGCCATCGCCAAGCGCCGGGTCCAGGTCGGCGTCAAGGTGCTGAGCTCGACCGCCAGGGCTCCTGGCGCAAGGCTCCGGAGTGCCCCCTCGGGTCCCTGCCAAACCGCTCGTGAGGCGGCATCGTCACGCACCATCGAGAGCACGAAGGCGGCCCCGCGCGCCGCTTCCGACGGGGTCTTCGCTGCCTCGGCTCCGAGACCGAGGAGCTCCTCCTCCGGGCCCGGTGAGCGGTTCCAGACGGTTACCCGGTGCCCAGCCTCCAGAAGTCGCCGCGCCAGCCGCGCACCCATCGCTCCGAGACCGAGCAGTCCAACCTTTTCTTGCTTCGTCATGGTTCTCCTTTCGGCTTTGAGCGGCACCGAGCCCCAGGCCGGTCGCCGCGTCCGAAGCAAACCTATCGACTGCAATAACAGCTTCAAAGACTGCAAAAAGAACTTGTCTCGTGCAAGAATCGCATGAATGGAGATCAACCAGCTCAAGCTGTTTCTGGCCGTTTATCGGCGTCGCAGCTTCACCCGAGTGGCCGAAGACCGTGGTCTCGACCCCTCGACCGTCTCCCGGGCCATCGCCACTCTCGAGTCGGAGCTCGGCTTCAGCCTGTTCGATCGCACGACGCGGAAGATGACCGCGACGGAGGCCGGCCAGGTCTACTTTCGGCGTCTCGATCCCTTGATCGATGATCTCGAAAACG
This sequence comes from Acidobacteriota bacterium, assembly GCA_039028635.1. Lineage (NCBI taxonomy): Bacteria > Pseudomonadati > Acidobacteriota > Acidobacteriota bacterium. The sequence goes on along the minus strand of JBCCHV010000013.1, from coordinate 65,977 downwards.
CCGCCGAGCTCGCCGGTGGAAGTCGCCTGGAGCCGCGCGGCGAGCTGCGCCTCCTGGCCCCGGTGAGCTTCTCTCAGCTCAATCTTCTGCCCCTGCTTCCGGATTTTCTCGCCACTTACCCCGGCCTGCGCCTCGACCTCCAGCTCAGCGATGCCACCCCCGACCTGGTGGAGCACGGCATCGACGTCGCTCTGCGCCTCGGGCCGTTGTCCGATTCGAGCTATCTCGCCCGACGTCTGGCGGTGATGCGCTCGCACGTCTGCGCCAGCCCGTCCTACCTCGAGCGCCGGGGGAAGCCACCGACGCCAGCAGAGCTGGCGGAGCACGATTGCCTGCTCCTCGACATGCCTGGTTTCGGCAACCGCTGGCGCTTTCGGGAGACCCGCGGCAGAGAGCTCCACGTCGACGTCGAAGGACCGCTCAAGACCTCCAATGCCATCGCTCTCAAACAGTGCGCCCTCGGCGGCGCCGGCATCATCCTGCAGGGCGACTGGATCATCGGCCGCGAGCTCGCCGAGGGCAGCCTGATCGACCTTTTCCCCGATCTCGAGGCCACCGCAAGCTACTTCGACAACGCCATTTGGACCCTGCGTCCTCGTCGCGCCCACGAGCCGGCGAAGGTGCGAGCATTCCTCGACTTCTTGCATCGGGCCTTTGCAGCCGGAGCGCCCTGGGCGAGCGGCGGAGAGCAAGCGCCGTGAGGCAGCTATACCGGACCGGTCCACCAGCGACCGCAAAGTCCGTTGCTACCCAGCGATCGAGAGGGTGCGTCTCTCGATCGCAGCCATTCTGATCTCTCGGGAGGAGCTATGAGTGTTCTCGTCAAAGTCCTGATCGGAGGCCTTGCCGCCCTGAATTCTCCGGAAGCCGGCGACGTGACGGTCTTCTTTCCGCAAACGCCGCTCAAAGAACCCTCGGTTTCGGACCATCAACCGATCCTCGCCTGGGAGAAGCCGGAGGACCGGGACTGCGACTCCTGGAGCATCGCGGACCGCAAGGGCAAGCAGAGTGTCCTGACCAGCAGCGTCGGCAACGTGGTGTGCTACCTCGACGTCTCGAACCACGAGATTTTGTTTGCCGGCCAAGACAAGGGCAAGGCCCTCGACACCAAGTTTCTGGCACCCATCGACGCGCAGATGAAAGCAGGCACCCTGCTCGCTGACGAGGGCCTCGACGGACGAGCCCACCTGGTCTTCCAAGAGGCCATCGCCTGTGGCCCGATCGAGCGTCGAACGACCAATGGCAAGGACGAGATGGCCTCCTGGTCGATGCGCAGCGCCGATGGCAGTAGCCGCAAGATCGGAGCCATGGCCTCGGCCGTTCACTTGACCGTCAAGCTGGCCTGCGAAGACGAGAAATACCACCTCGAGGCCCGCCGGCTCGGCCTCGCCAGCAAGACCACGGTCACTTTCCCTTGCTCGATCCAGGATCTCTTCCTGGCAAGCGTTCTGACCGTGCCCATGGCCTCCGGGTCGACGATCTACGACTATCACTTCTACGCTCACAATCAGATCAGCAAGGACCAGGGCAAGATCATTCCCTGGAAGATTCCCACCATTACGACGTGGACCGACGTCAAGGTCCCGACCTGCGAATCGCCCTTCTACTTCGACTGCGCCGCCCTCGGTTTGGTTCGCAGCCGCAACGATGATCTCTGGAGCCTGGGGTACAAGAGCGTGTCCGAGCTCTGCCGCGCCGGTCCGCCGATCTGCCCGAAGGGCGTTTTCTGATCGCTGACGCCCCCCGCCGGAATCGTTCCCGGTCGCGGCCCCGCGGCAGCCGCGACCGAGAACGATTCCACGTTTCTTCCACGTTCGATCCACGGATCTGCGATGGGCTCGTCTCTAGCCTCCTCTCGAACCATCGGAGGAGAAATCATGAGAACGAAAGCCCTGCTGCGCGTCCTGTTCGCCCTGCTCATCCTCACCGCCCTGCCCACCTTCGCCCAGCCGGAACGCAATCCGGCGAGCCCCTGGTATCTCCAGGAGAGCGGTCGCTGGTGGGACGTCGAGATCTTCCTCGGGGTCGAATTGGAGCCCGATTATGCCGGCTCCGACGACAGCGAGATCGAGCCCGACGCCGGCGTTCGCGCACTCTTTCGCGACGCCAAGGGCAACCGCTACATCCTGTCCCTCGGCGAAGCCTCGGCAATTTTCGACCTCGGACCGAAGACCGCCTTCCAGGTGACCTTCGAGTACGAGGAGGGGCGTGAAAACGAGAACGCCGCCCTCGCCGAGTTCGACGAGGTTCGCGACACCCTCGAGGCCCAGCTTTCGCTCTTCCGCCGCTTCGGCAACAGCTGGGCGGGCGCGGTCTTTCAGCCGGACATCCTGGACCGCGGCAAGGGCCTGGTCTACTTTTTGGCTCTCGGCCACGACCGGGCGATCGGCGAGCGCATGCTGTTGAGTCCGCGGGTCGACGTCAGCTGGGGCGACAGCGAGCACATGTTCACCGAGTTCGGCATCTCCGCACCGGTCGCCGAAGCTTCCGGACTGGCGCCCTACGAGCCCGGCGGCGGCCTCAAGTCGGCGACCCTCGGAACCGGCCTACGCTATGATTTTTCAAGACGTTGGAGCCTGCTCGCGGATCTCGAGGTGGAGCACTACTTTGGCCGCGCCGCGGACAGCCCGCTGATCCGCGACGAAGGCTCCGCCACCACCTTCGAAGGAGCCTTCGGCGTGCTCTTCCGCTTCTGATCGCCCACCATGTTGAATTCCCCCCGCGTCCTCGTCATCGAAGACGATCCCGACGTCGCCCGCAATATCGCCGAGTATCTCGAGCGGCGCGACTTCGTGCTCGACTTCGCCTACGACGGCATCAGCGGCCTGCACCTGGCGGTGACCGGCAGCTACGATCTGCTGATCCTCGACCTGATGCTGCCCGGCATCGACGGCATCGCGCTCTGCCAACGGCTGAAGAGCGAGATGTCGGGGGTGCCGCCGATCCTGATGTTGACGGCGCGGGATGCCCTCGAGGACAAGATCGAGGGTTTCGAAGCCGGCGCCGACGACTACCTGGTGAAGCCCTTCGCCCTGCCCGAGCTGCACCACCGGCTTCAAGCGCTGCTTCGCCGCGGCCTGCGAACGGACGCCAGCGTCCTCAAGGTCCACGACCTCGAGCTCGACTGGTCGGAGCGCCGCGTGGTGCGGGCAGGGCGCGCCCTCACCCTCAATCGCACCGAGCTCCAGATCCTCGCCATCCTGATGCGAGCCTCGCCGGCCTTGGTCCGCCGACAAGACCTGATGCAGGCCCTGTGGGGTGACCAGGAGGTGCGGGAAGACCTGCTGCGCTCCCACATCTACCGCCTACGCCGCACCATCGATCGCCCCTTCGACGTCCCCCTGCTCCATACCGTGCGCGGCCAGGGCTACCTGCTCCGTCGGCCGTCGTGAAGCGCACCATCGGTTGGCGCCTCACCGTTGTCTTCGCAGCCTTCGCGGCGCTGCTCGGAGGGCTCTTCAGCGCCCTCACGGCAGCCGTTTTCTGGCGCGTCGAGGACCGCTTCGTCGGGCGTCAGCTCGAGGCATCTCTGGAACGCTACATCGAACGAGAAGGGGGCGAGGGCGGACCCGATCCGCTGCTCACCGGCAGCCTTTACCTCGGTCCCGTAGACGATCTCCCGCTGGACCTCGCCCGGCTGGTTCCCGATCCCGAGAAGATCGGCATCCGAGAGATCGAAGAGGCCGACGCCGAGCTCCACGTCATGGTGGTGACCCACCCCGCGACCCTTCGCCCAGTGATCGCCGTGGCCCGGTTTTCCGAGAGCGAGCGCACCGAGAAGAACCTCAGCCTCGCCCTCGGTGCAGCCCTCGCCAGCACGGTGGTCTTCGGCGCCCTCCTCGGTTGGCGCATCGCGCGTCGCATCGTGGCTCCCGTCGAAGTCCTACAGCAGCGTCTCGCAGACGGCGCTAGGCCCCTCGCCGAGGGCTTGCCGGACGACGAGATCGGCCTGCTCGCCCAAGCCCTCGACCAGGCCGAGGATCGCCGCCACCAGGCCCTGGCGCGAGAACGCCTCTTCCTCCGCGAGGCGAGCCATGAGCTGCGCACCCCGGTGACCGTCATCCAAGGCGTCGCCGAGCTCCTGCAAGACGAAGGGGCGAGCAACGAACGCCGCTTCGCGGACCGCATCGACCGCCTGGCCCGCTCCGTCCGTCGCCTCGACGCCACCATCCAGAGCCTGCTGGCCATGGCGCGGGAGGAGAATCGCCGCAGCGCCCAAGGCGAGCTCCCGATCGCGGATCAGGTCGACGACCTGGTCGAGGAGGTGCGGCTCCTCTTGCCAGCGGAAGTGACCATCGCCACCAGTCTCCGCGGTGAGCCGCCGACCTCTCCCCTGCTGGTCGTCGCCCTCTCGAACCTGCTGCACAACGCCATCGAGCACACCGAAACGGGAACCATCGAGCTCGAGCTCGACGGCGAGGGCGCCCGGGTTCGGGATCCCGGATCGGGCATGAGCCCGGAGACGGCCAGATCGCTCAGCGATCCCGAGGCTCCACCAGGGCCTGGCCTCGGTCTGCCGACGGTGCATCGCATCTGCCGCCGCCTGGGCTGGCACTTCGAGCTCGACAGTCAGCCGGACCGTGGCACCGAGGCCCGAATCTCGTTCGAACCTCCTGCGCAGCCGTAACGAAGATTCCCAAGCCGGCGCCGAAGAGCTTCATGAACTCTTCAAATCAATCTTTGCGATGGCTTTTGGCAGTCCTCGTTGTTCTCGCCAGTCTGTTCACCGCCGGCTGCCCGGACGACAAGGACAAGGGGACCGACGGCACCGAGGAGCCCACCACCGAGGAAGAACCCACGACCGAAGAAGAACCGGAACCGGAATGCACCTACCGGCAGGACCCGCTGCCGCCGGCCTACTCCTGGTCCTTTTCCACCGTGCCCGTCGGTCAGACCACGGCGCGCTACTACCTACCGGCGTCGCCCATTGGCCTGGTGATGTTGTTCGATGGTGGCGGCGGCTCCGACATCTGGTTCAACCAGATCGAGGCCCGGCGCATCACCGAAGCCCTGGTCGACGAAAGCTACGCGGTGATGGCTCTCGAGAGTGACGACCCCAACGACGGCAACTTCGACGCCACCGACGACCCGACCAACGTCGATGTCGTCAACCTGCAATCGGCGATTGCCATCGCCCAGGGAGGGGGCGTGCCGGCGACGGTGCCTATCTACTACCTCGGATACTCCTCCGGCGGCTTCTTCGCCAGCCTCGCCCACCGCTACGAGCCGGCGAGCGCCCTGGCGTTGCTCAACGTGCGCGGTGACGAAACCACCTACGACCCCGCGACCCACCCCGCCGGCGGCCCGCCGACCGCCTGGGTGATCGGCCGCAACGACCTCCTGGTCGACCCTGACGATGGCACCCTCGAGGCCAACATCGATCACCTCCTGGGCTTCGGTATCGACCACGAGCTGTGGATCAACGAGCCCATCGGCGCCACCGAGTTCGCCTTCGCTCGCATCGCCGACCCGAGCTCGGCGGTCAGCGATCAGGACTCGGAAGCTGCGATCACCGACATGCGCGATGCCGACATGCTCGACGACTGCGATGTGCCGGTGGACGAGGCCTCGATCCTCGACCTCTCGAGCATTGCCCTGGGCGCCAGCTTCACGGCGACCTTCACCATCGAGGCCACCCGGCAGATCGACGAGCTGTACGGCGCCCACGCCATCAGCAGCGACTTTCGCGACGAGATCGTCGAATTCTTCGGCGATCACCCTTAGAGCCCTCGCCGGCCGGCCGCTGGTTTCGCCTTCGGGTGACCGCGGTGGGCCGGCGAGACTCAGTCCACGGCCTCGAGTCGCTCCGCATCGGGGTCCTCCAGACCGGCTTCGAGCAGGGCGACGAACCGCTTGTCCAAGCCCCGTTCGCTCGACAGCGGGAAGGAGACGTCGAGGCCGTCCTCGGTGAGCACCTGCACCCAGGTATCGACAAAGAAGGATTCGTTGTAGACCACGTCGACGGACTCGATGGTGTCGAAGGGAATGACCGTCTCCGGCTCCGCCCAGGTGTCCGAGTAGAGGATCAGGTGGCGATCGGTCACCAGGTAGAAGCCGTCCTTGATGTCGAACAAGGCATCGGAATAGAAGTAGCGGATCGACTCGCCCTCGGAGAGCAGCCCGAGGGAGCGTACGGTCTTGACGAACCGCGCCGGAGTCTGGCCGCCAGCATAGATGTAGGTGTCCGGTCCGCTGGAAACGAGGATCAAACCGCCGCCGATGACCAGCGCGCCCAGAATCGCTGCGATGGCGATCACCCCGATGATGATCTTGCGCACTCCAACCCTCCTCGTCCAACCAAGGGCCCACGAAGATCGCCGGCCCGAAGAAGATGTCCGTCGTTTTCGCCCCAGTTTAGCCCGTCGATCGCCAGCCGCAGATTCCCCGCCATCCGGCCCTGCAGCAGAAATCTGGTGAGAGGGTCGCGCTAGCATGGGCGCTGAGGTCGGATTCGCCCTCCGGCTCCCGGGCTGGGCGGAAACCTCATCCTCTGGTACGCCGTGGACTACACACCCCGCATCCCGACCCAAGACCCCTTGGCCGGCCTCGTCGAGGTCTTCTTTCATCTCGAGGGCTATTCACCTGAGCACCGCATCGAGCGCTTGGTCCCCAACGGCCGGGTCTCGCTGGTCATCGAGCTCGATGGCCGGCCCCGCCAGGTGCTCGATCCGCAAACCCGTCAGGCTCGACAAATCTGCCGTGGCGCCTGGCTGTCGGGCATCCACTCGAGCTACCTGTTGATCGGCGACGTTGGTCCCGACACCCGCCTGATGGCGGTGAGCTTTGGGGTCGCCGGGGCCTACCCCTTCCTGCACACCGCCCTCGCCGAGATCAACGACCGCGTGGTCGATGCGACGGACCTTCTCGGGCCCGAGATTCTCGAGCTGCGACAAGCCTTGGCCGATCAGACGACACCGGCGAACGCCCTAGATCGCCTCGAACAGTGGTTGGTCGCTCGCCACGACCCGGAACGGCAAGCCCCTCCGGTCGTCGAGACGGCGGTCGCAGCGATCCTCGCCGGCCAAGCCGAAGGCTCCCTGACGCGCCTCGTCGAAGAGTCCGGGGACATCTCCTACAAGCACTTTCTGCAGCTCTTCAAGCGCCACGTGGGCCCCAGCCCGAAGGTTCTGCAACGCATCCTGCGTTTCGCCCAGATCTTCGAGCGGGTGGTCGGCCAGGAGGAGATCGATTGGGCCGACCTCAGCGCCGACCTCGGCTATGCCGATCAGTCGCACCTGATTCGCGAGTTCGCCGCCTTTTCCGGCTACCGGCCCCAGCGCTTCGCCGCCGAGGGGCACCAACGGGTCAACTTCTTTCCCGACGACTGAAGGTGCCGAGGTAAGAAATCTTCAAGCCCATCGAGAGCGCCATCGGATAGCTTCGCTGACGAACCAAAGGAGACCTCCCATGACGCGATCGATCACAGCTCTCGGCGCCATCTTCCTGTTCTGCACGACCCTCCCGACTCTCGCCACGGACCACCTCAGCAGCGAGGTCCTGACCACCGACGCCGGCGAGCGCATCCTCTACCACCAAGTGATTCTGGACGCGCCCCGCGACATCGTCTGGCAGGCCTACTCCACGGCGGAGGGCTGGCGCGCCTGGGTGGCCCCCCTCGCCGAGGTCGACCTGCGGGTCGGCGGCACGATCCGCACCAACTACAACCCCGAAGGCGAGCTCGGCGACGCCAGCACCAACACCCTGACGATCGTCAACTATGTGCCCGAAACTCTCCTCACGCTGCGCGCCGAGCTCTCCAAGAATTGGCCGAAGATCCTCCAAGAGGACGCCGAGAATCTCACCAATGTGCTGCTCTTCGAAGAGCTCTCGGATTCCAAGACCCGACTGCGCTCCTACGGCATCGGCTACCGCGACCGGCCCGAGTACGACGAGCTGATGACCTTCTTCATCCAGGCCAACGAGAAGCTCTACCGCGGCCTGCAGGATTACGTGGCACAGCAGCGGACGCAGCCCTGACCGCAGCGACGCCGGTCGCTTCGTCCGGCCGACTCAGGGACTGGTGATATCGGCTTGGCGCAGGGCTCCGCTGGCCGGCGACCGAGGTGGCGCCGCCGGGATATGACGGCGCCACCAGGCAGCGGCCTCGTCGCCACTCCACGTCGGCACCTCGGAACAGCCGGCGAGGGCCTCGGCCAAGGCATCGGCCGAGGGCCAGCGATCGCCCGGCTGTTTGGCCAGACAGCGCATGATCACCGCCTCGATGTCGGCGGGAACATCGACCCCGACGGCCGATGGCGGCCGTGGCTCGTCGCGCAGATGGGCCGCCATCACTTCGGCAACGGTGTCGACCTCGAACACCTGTCGGCCGGTGAGCAGCCAATAGCCGACACAGCCCAGGGCATAGAGGTCGGAGCGCTCGTCGCTGCCGGCGTGGCGCAGGGTCTCTGGCGCCATCGCCGCCGGCGTGCCGAGGACGTCTCCAGCCACGGTGAGGGTCGGATCCATCGGCTGGCGAGCGGTCAGGGCGACGATGCCGAAATCCAACACCTTGACGACATCGGCCTGCCTTCCCTGGCGGCAGACCATCAGGTTTCCAGGCTTGATGTCGCGGTGCACCAGGCCGCGCAAATGGGCCTCGCCCAGCGAATCGCAAGCCTGCGACAGGATGTGGCGCACCCGCGCCGGGGGCTGCCGCCCAAAGCGCTCCACCAGCCGAGACAGGTCGAGGCCGTCGATCAGCTCCATGGCGATGAAGCAGGTGCCGTCGCCGGTGATGCCGAAGTCGTAGAGAGCCACCGTATGGGGCGAACGCAGGGAGGCCGTGGCACGCGCCTCGCGCGCGAAGCGCTCCAGGAGGTGGCGACGATGGTCGGTACTGCTCTCGAGGTGGCGCGGCCGAATCAGCTTGATCGCCGTTGGCCGGGCGAGCAGGTGGTGGGTAGCCCGCCAAACCTCGCCCATGCCTCCGGCACCGAGCTTCTCGTGCAAGCGATAGCTCCCCAGCTGCTTCGCCTTTTCGACCTGGCGGCGCAGGCGCAAAATACCGAAAGAAGCCGCGACCGCGGTTCCCGCACCGGTCACGGCGGCGGCGATGAAGTTCGGCAAAAGGGGCAGCACCCGCGGCAACTCGCCGGCCGGCACGATCACGAACCCCAGGCCGGCAGTGGCCGCCAAGCACGCCAAGCCGGTCGACACCAGGGCCGTGCGCAGGTTGAAGAACTGGATCAGGGGCCAGATACCGGCCACCAGAAGGAAGGGTCCGAAGGGGGTGACGATGCCGAAGACGCGCAGCTCGTGGGCGGCGTGAAAGACGGCGAGGAAGCCGCAGATCGCCACCATGTAGATCAATCCGCGGCGAGCCAGACGATGGGGATCACGACTGCTCAAGGGCAGGCCACTGAGCAATCCGATGGCACCGGCCGCCAGCAGCTCGGTCCGCAGCTCCCGCCATGGCAAACCTAGAAATCCGGGAACCGAGAGATAGACCAACAAAAAGAGGCTGAAGACGAGGCCTCCCCACCCGACCGTCCTCAGCCGCCGACCACTGTGCCCGAGGGTGGTGTTCGTCGACGTCGCCTCGAGCAGCGAACGATGCTGCAACGACCGGTCGAGCGCCGGCGCCGAGGCGATCGGAACCTTGCCCAGGGCGGGAGTCTCGAGAAATCCAGCGAGATCTCCTTCCGCCGCCAACAGCGCCCGGACCCGACCCCGCAGAGCAGGATCAGGACAGGCCGCGAGCACCTCCTCGACCTCACCCGCCGGGGCCGCGACGGCTGCCCGCAAGAGATCGTCGAAGGATGAGATAGGGTGGTCGTTCATACCGTCTTGTTCCAAACCGCATACCCACGGCGCTGCGTTGAAGCGCTCCCTGAGAGGCCGCTATCGGAGTGCTGCGACACTTCCCGATGACGCATCTCGAGGCGGTTCTGCGATCTCAACAATGAAGGGCGATCTCCCTTCTGGGTCGTCGGGCCCTCCCCTACCGGCCCGAGCGCAGCTGGCCACGGAATTCGCGGCCGGTCGGCTCGGCGACCCGATATTCTCACCAAGAGCTCAAGGGGCCGGAGGCCGAACGCCGTCGTTGAGAATCACCAGCAGCACGCCGAACAGAGTCAGCAGACCGCCGGCATTGACCGCCAGGCCGAGGCACGACGACCAGAGCGGCCCCTGGCGCCGGCCACGGAAGGCGGTGAACAACCCGTAGACGAAGGGGATCGAGGTGGCGAAAAAGCACACCACGGACACCATCGCCAGAATGCGAGAAGCCTCGGGATAGCGCAGCAGGGCCATCACCAGGAAGGCCGCAGCCACCAACCCGACGACGATCGCCCCCCAGGTCAAGGAGCCGATCAGCAGGCTCAGCAGGGAAAGGGGCATCGGCGTCGGCTGGGACGGCGGACGAACCGACGGTGCAACGTTTGGTCTCTCGAAGCTGGTCACGATCCGCTCTCTTCCAACGCCGTCAGTCGGTCCTTGAGCCAGAGGCGGGCGAACCGCCATTCGCGAGTGACGGTCGCCCGGGATAGCTTCAGGACCTCGGCCGCTTCGCCTTCGGAAAGACCCCCGAAGAAGCGCAGCTCCACCAGCTTGGCGGCCCGCGGATGACTTGCTTCGAGCACCTCGAGGGCACGGTGGACGTCGAGGATCTCGGTGCGGTCTTCCATCTTCTGCGGCAGGTCGTCGGGCAACGGTTCCCGGTGTCCCCCCGCGCTGCGCTTGCCGGCGCCGAGGCGCCGGGCGTGGTCGACCAGGACGAAGCGCATCGCCCGCGCCGCCACCGCGAAGAAGTGGGAGCGGTCGCGGGTGTCGAGACTCTCGACCTTCGCCAACCTGAGATAAGCCTCGTTGACCACCGCCGTCGGCTGCAGCGTATGATCCCGCCGGGAGCGTGCCATGGCGGATCCCGCCAGCTTGCGAAGCTGGTCGTAGACCAGCGGCAAAAGAGCGTCGAAGGCCTCCTGGTCGCCGTCGCGCCAGCGACGCAGCAAGCCCGTGACTTGACCCGAGCTCGACAGGGCACCGGTCATCATTCAGCCGGCTCTTCTCAACGGTTTGCTCGGCGAGCCTTTAGAAGCGCAGCGCAGCCAGCCGCGACCTGCAGCGACGAGCAGAGGGGACGGATAACGCAGCAAAATCAGGGACATAGGCTGCCGTAGCTGAAAGGCGGTGAGAAGGTCCGGTCAGCGCAGCTCGACCTGAGAAAACTGCGTCAACACCTCGGCCTCCGGTCGCGGACTGAGCACCCACTGGGAGAACTCGTCGGCCTGCGGATAGGCGGTCGCGGCTATGGTGGCGGCAGCCGCCGCGAGATCGTACCCGGTACGCTGCAGCGCCACCTCGCCGTCGAGGAGCAGCCAGTAGGCCCCGGGCGCTCCGAAGGGCATTCCAACGCTCCCGGCATTCACCACCCGGTGCGAGCCGATTCGACGATCGAACTGCATGTGGGTATGGCCGCAAACCACCAACGGTGCCGCCACCGCCTCGAACAGCGGCAGCAGCCGCGCTTCGGAGGTGCGACGGGTGAAGATCTGATTTTCATCTTGCGGCGTGCCGTGGCAAAACAAGATCTCCCCGAAAGGCGCCGCCGCGAGCTCCAGGGTCATCGGCCAGCTCGCCAGAAGCGCCGCTTGGTCCGCCGTCAGCTCGGCTGCGGACCAGTGAATCAGCTCCTGGACCGGCGGCGGCAAGCGACCATCGAGGGGCCTGCCGGCCCGCGACGCCAGCACCGCCGCCTCGCCATTGCCCTGAATCGCCCGCCACGGCACCTCGAGGGATGCGAGCCGCTCGAGCACGCCGCGCGGATCGGGCCCGGGCACGAAGTCGCCTCCGAAGACGATCTGCTCGGCTCCGGCGCGGCGTACCTCGGCCAGCACCGCTTCGAGGGCCGGCAGGTTGCCGTGAATGTCGTAAAGGGCAGCGATTCGCATGGCGCCAGAGGCTCTCCGTCAAGTACCGGCCCAGTCTACCCAACCCCGAGCGACGCCGCCGACCGACGGCTCAGAACTGCTCGTCGCTCCAGGCGCTGGTATCGCCGGACTCGAAACCGTCGACGAACAGGTCGGCATCGACCAGCAGGATCTGGGCCTGCGACTCGGGCCCCACCATGAAGCCCGTCCCGTGGTCGTTGTGCAGCGTGAGAAGAAGCGTTTCCCCGCCTTCGACGAGCCCGTCGCGCCGCGGCCGAACGACGATCAACACCTCGCTCTCCCCCGAAGGGAAGGTCACCGCCCGGCCGAGGGGCTCGAAGTCGTCACCCTCTCGAGCCGTACCTCGCAGGGCGAAGGGCACCGTGAGCGGGCCGGAGGGGTCAGCGCTGCGGCGCACGCGAAAACCTCGCGCGCCGCCGTCCCGCTCCGTGAAGGCGACCTCCGACGCCCGCACCTCGACCACCACTGGATCGCTGTCCGCGAAGCTCAGGCCACTGACCCCTGAGCCGAGCTCTTCGAAGTCACCGACCCCATCGACCAGACCCGAGGCCAGCTCGACGCCATCGAAGGTCCAGCCGGTGATCGCGCCTTGGTCGAAGCTCAGCAGCCGGGGACCGTTGCCATCCTGGTTGGGCGCGAAGGCGAGGTTCTCGAACACGAAGTCGCGAAAGATTCCCCGCCTCGCCACCTGGGCGCGAAACACCGCCGAGCCCCGGCTTTTGCCGAAACGGTTGCCGCGGAACCAGACCTCCTCGAGCAGTGGGTCGTCATCTTCTCCGGAGGTTGCCTGACGCATGCTGACGTCGAGCGGAAAGCGCGCCGCCACCACATCGTTGTTCTCGAAGGTGATTTGCCGCAGATGGCTGCGTTCGAGCTGGCTGCCGATGCCGAGGCCAGAGCCCAAGGCGGCGTTGAAGATCACGTTCGAGCGCAGGGTGATGTCCTCGATCACCGGCCAGCGGGGGCTGATCGCCTTGATCGCGGTGGCGTCGTCGCCGGCATAGACGAAGCACTGCTCGATCAACACGTGGCGCGAGGCGTCCGGATCGATCCCGTCCTCGCCGCCGTTGCTCTCCAGGTCGCGGTTGGCGAAGTCGATCTGCTTGGTCTGCGTCATGCGCCACCGCTCGGAGTCACGAATCCACACCGCAAAGGCGCTCGGGTCGAGCAAGGTCACCGTGTCGAGGCTGCTGTTGGAAGCGTTGTCGGCACGCACGATGGACCAGGACTTGCCGCGCTGATAGCGCAGGAAAACGCCATTGGCATCCACCGACCCGGGCCCCAGGAGGTGGGCGTTGTCGACCCCGAAGAACTTGATCATGGCGTCCTCTTCGGACGGTTCGTCGGAAGCCTGCAGGCGCGCTCCGCCTTCGAGGTAAAGGGCGACGTCGTCGCGCAGGAACAGCGACTGCACGCGATAGAGACCCGGCGCCATCACCAGCGTGCCGCCGCCGGCCTGCGACAGCGCGTCGAGGGCGTTCTGAATCGCCGCCGTGACGTCGACCTCGCCACCGTCGTCGATGGCGAGCTCGCTGGACCGTCGCCAGGGCGGAGGTGCCACCTGCTCGGCAGGCTCCGGAATCGGATCGGCGAAGATCAGCAGTCGTTCCTCGAGGATGAAGTCCGCTTCCTCGCCGTTTACCTCGTGCAGCACCAAGCGCTGGGGACGGCGCAGGGTGAAGGTCAGGAGGCGGCCTTCCATCTGCGCCGAGATCTCGGATCGCGCCGGGCTGAGGGTGAAGCTCTCGAAGGGCTCGTCGAGCTCGACCTCGACGACCACCTCGCCGGCGAAGGCGAAGTGCGCGAAGCTGACCCGCCGATCTTCTTCCACGAACACCGGCTGCCCCTCGACCCGCAGCGAGAATCGCTGGCTCGGCCGGGCGTTCGGCGGCGCCGGGAAGCGCTGCACGAGATTTTCCGCCGAGGCTTGCTGCTGCCCGGCGGCGGCCGCCGCGCGAGGGCCGCGATCGGGCTCGCCGCAGACCGCGACGGCCAGGACCGAGGTCAGCAGGATCGTGGCGACAGCCGCGGCCCATCGCATCGAACGCCGGCTTCCGAAGACTCTCGTGGACTCGACCATGGTTTTTCGCCGGGCTCTGCTCCCGGGACACCCGCGACGAGCACCCGGCGGCGACCCCTCGGCATCCAAGAATACGAAACTCGGGCCGAGGCAGACCTTCACCCGAGCCGAGCCGAGCAGCGAGGTCGCGGCGAGCGGTCCGAGGGCAGCGCGATAGACTCCAAACTGCCCGACCGCCCGCCGGTCGGCCCCACCAAGGTTTCAAGCCCCGGACCCAGACAGCCACGGAGCCGAACTGATGAAATACCGCAAGCTCGTACCGGTCACCCTCATGCTAATCCTCGCTCTGGCGCCGAGCGCCTTCGCCGAAGGCGGCGACGAGGCCCTCAAGGCGTCCGTCAACGCCAACCTCGAAGCGACGGCCAAGAAGATCGTCGCCCTGGCCGAAGCCACCCCGGAAGACATGTTCGGCTGGCGCCCGAACGTCGAGGTGCGCACCGTCAGCGAGGTCTACATGCACATCGTCGGCGCCAACCTCCTGCTGCCGGTTTCGCTCGGCGCGACGCCGCCGGAAGGCCTCGAGATGGGCGACAATCCGTACGCCACCCTGCAGCAGTTGGAGAAGGACATCACCACCAAGAAAGAGGTCATCGCAAAGCTCGAGGAGTCCTTCGCCTACGTCACCCAGGCCCTCGCTTCCCTCGAAGACCTCGACACGGAGGTCCAGCTCTTCGGGGCGCCGCAGCCCAAGCGGGCCTACTACATGGTGCTCCTCGGCCACGCCCACGAGCACCTCGGTCAGGCGATCGCCTACACCCGCTCGATGGGCATCGTGCCGCCCTGGAGCCAACCCCAGAACTGATCCGAGAGGACGGCAGTGGATTTGATCACGCTCCGGCCGCTGCGCCGCACTCTCGTCACCGCGGTCATTGGCTGCTTTCTCTCCGTCGCCGCCTCGGCCACCGACTACCACGTCGGTCCGGGGCAGGCGGCGACCTCCATCGGCGAGGTCCCCTGGGCGACTCTCCAAGCCGGTGATCGCGTGTTGATTCACTGGCGCGCGACGCCCTACGCCGAGAAATGGGTGATCAACCGCCGCGGCACCGCGACCCAGCCGATCGTGATTCGCGGGCTGCCCGGCCCCAACGGCGAACAACCGGTGATCGATGGCAACGGCGCGGTGACGGCGAGCGGCCTCAACTTCTGGAACGAGGTTCGCGGCGTGATCAAGATCGGCGGCTCGAACACGCCGCCGGACGGGCTGCCCGGGCACCTGGTGATCGAGGGCCTGGAGATTCGCTCCGGCCGACCGCCCTTTACCTTCACCGACGACGGCGGCTCGAGCCAGACCTACTCGAGCAATGCGGCGGCCATTTACGTCGAAAAAGCCGAGCACTTGACGATCCGAGACTGTGTGCTCCACGACTCGGGCAACGGACTGTTCATCGGCGCCTTCGGCGGCCAGACCCAAAACGTGCTGATCACAGGGAACCACCTCTACGACAACGGCATCGTGGGCAGCATCTTCGAGCACAACAGCTACACCGAAGCCCTCGGCATCACCTACCAGGAGAATCGCTTCGGGCCGCTGCGCAGCGGCGCCGGCGGCAACAACCTGAAGGACCGCTCGGCCGGTTTGGTGGTGCGCTACAACTGGATCGAGGGCGGCAATCGACAGCTCGACCTGGTGGAGTCCGGCAGCAGCACCCTGATCAACGATCCGAGGTATCGGGAGACTTTCGTCTACGGCAACGTGCTGATCGAGCCCGACGGTGCCGGCAACAGCCAGGTCGTCCACTACGGTGGTGACAGCGGCACGCTCGCCAACTACCGGCAGGGCGACCTCTACTTCTTCCACAACACGGTGGTCTCGACCCGCAGC
The DNA here is from genome assembly GCA_039028635.1 of Acidobacteriota bacterium. Lineage (NCBI taxonomy): Bacteria > Pseudomonadati > Acidobacteriota > Acidobacteriota bacterium. Next base: position 50,187 of record JBCCHV010000013.1, on the reverse strand, counting down.
GGCAACACCACGCTGCTGCGTTTGTCGTCGGCGGCGGAGAACGCCGACGTGCGCCAGAACATCCTCTTCACCACCGCCACCGGCTCGCGTCTGGCAATGCTCAACGGCGACGGCACCCTCTCCCTGAGCCGCAACTGGACCAAACCGGGCTTCGTCGAAAACCACAGCTCCGGCGGTGGCGTCGTGATCGACGACAACACCGGAATCACCGGCAGTGATCCCGGCTTCCTTGACCTCGGCAGTCAGGACTTCGGCCTCCTGTCGGGGTCCGGCAGCGAGGATGCCGGCGCCGCCCTGCCGGCCGCCGTGATGCCGGATCACCTGCCGGTGCGCCACTACCGCAAGCACCAGGGCAGCACTCCTCGGCCGGTGGATGATCCCCTCGACCTCGGCGCCTTCGAGGTTTGCGGTCCCGGCGACTGCAGCGAGATCTTCGGCGACGGCTTCGAGTCCGGCAGTACCGGCGCCTGGTCGACCGTCCTGCCTTAGAAAGGGAACCTCGGTTGACAGCGCCGGCAGCGAGATGTTAAAAAATTGGCAGTGCGAATTTCTTAACACCCAAGACCGGAGCCCACATGGCCGAACCACTAGAGCATCAACTGAGTCGAAGGGAACGCCAGATCATGGACGTGCTTTTCCAGCGCGGCCAGGCGACCGCCGCCGAGATCCGTGGTGCCATGGCCGACGCCCCGAGCGATTCGGCGGTGCGCACCCACTTGAGAATCCTGGTCGACAAGGGGCACGTCCGCCACTGGCAGGACGGCCCGCGCTACCTCTATCAGCCCACGGTGACCAAGGAGCGAGCCAAGAAATCGGCCTTGAAGCGCCTGGTGACCACCTTCTTCGACGGTTCCCCGGAAAAGGCGATGGCCGCCCTCCTCGACGACTCGGCACCGCACCTTTCGGATGCCGAGCTCGACCGACTCGAGGGACTGATCCAGGCCGCCCGCGAGCGTGAGGAGCAGCCATGATCGACCTTCTCGCGAGCTCACTCAGCCTGGCGACGGCGCTCGACTATGGGCTGAAGGCAACCCTTCTTCTGCTCCTCGCCTGGGTCCTTTCGCTGGCCCTCCGGCGCGCCTCAGCGGCGGCCCGCCATCGCCTCTGGACGACCGCCCTGGTGGCCGTGCTGACCCTGCCGCTGCTCTCCCTGGTCCTGCCGAGCTGGGAGCTGCCGGTCCTGATCCCGACCGCGGCGCCCGCCGGCCCGGCCGACGCAGCTCCGACGCCGATCGCCACGCCCACGGGCGTCCCGGCGGCGACGGTCGTGCCCACCACCCCGGCACCGGTGGCCGACTCGCCGACCCGATCCTCAACCCTCGCGAGCCGCTTCGATCTGCGCCGCGCCCTGCCGTTGATCTGGCTCCTCGGCAGCAGCCTGCTGTTGCTGAGGCTGCTGCTCTCGTCCCTCGCCGCCCAACGACTGGTGCGCACGGCAGCGCCGCTGCGGGACGAGGCGCGCCTGGCCGAGGTCGACGCCCTCTGCCGACGCCTCGACCTCGGCACCCGAGTCCAGGTGGTCGAGCACCCGCGAATCACCATGCCGATGGCCTGGAGCCTGCGACAATCGACGGTGCTGCTCCCGACGAGCTCTCGAGACTGGAGCGACGACCGTCGGCGCGTCGTGCTCCTTCACGAGCTCGCCCACATCAAGCGACGCGACTGTCAGTGGCTGCTCCTGGCCCGGCTGGTGACGGCGCTCCACTGGCCCAACCCGCTCGCCTGGGTCGCCCTACGCCGGCTGCAGACCGAGCGCGAGCACGCCTGCGACGACCTCGTCCTGACCGCCGGCACCGCGGGATCCGACTACGCCCGCCATCTGCTGGACATCGCCCGCGCCGTGCGCAGTCGCCTGACCCCGAGTTGGGCGCTGGTGGCGATGGCGCGACCGAGCGAGCTCGAAGGTCGCCTGCTCGCCATCCTCGACCCGCGGGTCGATCGCAATCAATCGCCACGACGCGGTCTTCTTGGCGTGCTCGCTCTGCTCTGCCTGGCGCTACCCTTGGCGGCCCTGCAGCCGCGGGTCGGGGCTCAAGAAGAGAGTCCCTCGCGGGCGACGACGGTCGAAACCAAGGTCGAGACGACGGTCGACGATTCGGCCATCGACCAACGAGTCACCAACGCCCTCGTCTCGGCCCTCGACGACGACTCGCCGCGGACGCGGGCCAAGGCCGCTTCCAGCCTCGGCATGGCGGAGGATACGAGGGCGATCCCCGCCCTCACCCGGGCTCTCGCGGGGGATGACTCCGCCACCGTGCGAGGGCAGGCCGCCTGGGCCCTCGGAATGATCGAGAGCCCCGAGGCGGTGGCTACCCTCATCCCGGCCCTCGAGGATCCTGCAGCGAACGTTCGACAACAGGCGGCTTGGGCGCTCGGGATGATCGAAAACCCCGACGCCGTCGAGGACATCGGCGCAGCTCTCGACGACGACAGCTCGGCGGTTCGCGAGCAGGCCGCCTGGGCCCTCGGAATGATCGAGAGCCCCGACGCCGTCGACGATCTGCGGGGCGCCCTCCGAGATCCCGTCGATGGGGTCCGTGAGCAAGCCGTCTGGGCCCTCGGAATGATCGAGAGCGAAGCCGCCGTCGGGGATCTCGTCACCGTCCTCGCCGGAGACTCGTCGCCGAAGGTGCGAGAAAGGGCCGCCTGGACACTCGGAATGATCGAAGATCGAGCCGCTCTCGACGGCCTGCTCGATGCCATGTCCGACGACTACCCCGAGGTTCGCCGACAAGCCCTCTGGGCAGTCGGTCAAATCTCCCACTAGCAGGCTGCTGAAAAAGTCCGCTTCGCGACTTTTCCAGCGCTGCTAGCTGTTTTTTCCGAGAGGGGCTACGCGCCCCTGACTACGCGTCCCGCTCCGGCCCAAGAACCGCGGTTCTTGGGCCTCCTCTCCCGTCGCGGCGGCTTACCGCCGCCGGGCCCTCTCGGGCCCGGTCGCAGGTTGCCGACGAGATTTTCAGCAACCTGCTAGCAGGCTGCTGAGCAAGCTGGCCGGCGGCCTTCCGGTCGCCCGTTGTTTTTCGCCTCGGAATGTTAAATTATTAACACTACGCCGAGGGTTGACCTCGGCGAAAGGAAAATCCCATGTCGACAACGCAGCTCAAGACCTCCCAGGGCGCGACTCTCGGAGCCGCCGTGGCCACCGTCCTCTCACTCATCGCCGTGTCGCTGGTGCTGGCGCAGCCGGCTCCGAGCCTCGACCGCCTGATCCGCCAACTCGACGCCCCGGACGCGCGCGACCGCGCCATGGCCGCCTGTGAGCTGGCGGAGCTCGAGTCCGGCGACATCACGCCAGCGGCACCCGCCCTCCTCGAGCTCCTCGCCGACGGCAGCCCCCTGGAGCGCCCCCTGTGCCGCGACGGCAGAAACTGGATCGGCTGGCGCGACGAGCCCACGTCCCCCGGCCGCGAGGCGGCGATAGCCCTGGAACGAATCGGCGCAGCGGTCGTCGAGCCCTTGATCGATCGACTGCAGAGCCCGCCAAGCGCGGCGCGCGAGAACGCCGCCTACGCCCTCGGAATGATCGAAGACGCGAGAGCCGTCAAGCCCCTCATCACCACCCTTCGAGATGAGGTCGGCGCGGTGCGCGAACAGGCTGCCTGGGCTCTCGGAATGATCGAGTCGCCGCAGGCTGTGCCGGCCCTCGGTCGAAGGCTGCGAGACGACCGACTCGCCGAGGTCCGCGAGCAGGCCGCCTGGGCACTCGGAATGATCGAGAGCCCCGCCGCCGTCGAGGGTCTTGCCTCGGCCCTCGCGGACAGCGCAGCAAAAGTCCGTAAGCAGGCCGCCTGGGCACTCGGAATGATCGAAGATCCCAGCGCTGTCCCGGCCCTCGACGGAGCCCTGCGCGACGGAGATTCGCAGGTGCGCGAGCAGGCCGCCTGGGGGCTCGGAATGATCGAGTCGCCGCAGGCTGTACCCGCCCTCGGCCAAGCCCTCGGCGACGACGCCGCTCCGGTGCGCCGGCAGGCCGCCTGGGCTCTCGGAATGATCGAAGCCCCCAGCGCCGTCGAAGCGCTCGCGGACGCGCTGCGAGACGACGACGCCAAGGTGCGCGAGCAGGCCGCCTGGGCACTCGGAATGATCGAAGCCCCCAGCGCCGTCGAGGCACTCGCGGACGCGCTGCGAGACGACGACACCAAGGTGCGCGAGCAGGCCGCCTGGGCACTCGGAATGATCGAGAGTCCCGCCGCCGTCGCGGGTCTGTTGAGCAGCCTCGAGGATGCCCAGGCCAAGGTCCGCGAACAATCCGCCTGGGGCCTCGGAATGATCGAAAGCCCCGCCGCCGTCGACGGCCTGCTCTCGGCCCTCAACGATACCGACGCCGCAGTCCGCAAGCAGGTCGCCTGGGCCCTCGGAATGATCGAGGACGGCCGCGCCCTCGAAGCCCTCACCAACGCCCTCGACGACCCGGACTCCGAGGTACGCCGCCAAGCCCTCTGGGCGCTGACCCGCTGCGCCGAGGGCCACGACGCCGACCTCGACTACCCGGCCCTTGCCGACAAGCTGCGCCGCGCCCTCGAGGTCGAGCGCTAACGCCCCCGGCAACGAAGCTCGTCCTCCCCCCGGCCGCTGAGCGATCAGCGGCCTTTTTCATGGGCGCCAACGCAGAGCCAGAACCGCCTCTGTCACAAATCCGAAAAAAGTGCCGCCGGGGCGAATATTCTCGCTGCTGATTCGTTGTGGTCTTCTCAGGGGATTTTCCCTGCAGGAACCCGACCGTCCGGACCCCGTCGCGGACAGATCCCAGGACAGCTTGCGTTGAGGAGCACGCCATGACGAACTCCCCTCAGAAGACCTCCGGGCTCTCGGCTGAAGCCCGCTCCGGCCTGTTGCTGTTGTCCTCGGCGGTGTTGGCCCTGGTTGCCGCCAACGGCCCCTGGTCCGGCCTCTATGACGCTCTGCTCGAAACGCCCCTCTCGGTCGCGGTGGGCAATTCCGGTCTCGAAAAACCGCTGCTGCTGTGGATCAACGATGGCCTGATGGCGATCTTCTTCCTGATGATCGGCCTCGAGGTTCGGCGCGAGATGACCGACGGCGCGCTGGCCACCTGGTCTCAGCGCGCCTTGCCCCTGGCGGCGGCTCTCGGCGGCATGCTGGTGCCGGCGGCGTTCTTCGTCGCCATCAATTACGACGACCCCATTGCCCTCAACGGCTGGGCCGTGCCGGTGGCTACGGACATCGCCTTCGCCCTCGGCATCCTGGCCCTGGCCGGCAACCGGTTTCCGCCAACGCTCAAGGTGTTTCTCCTCGCTCTGGCCATCTTCGACGACCTCGGCGCCATCCTGATCATCGCTCTCTTCTACACCCGCGACCTGTCCACGACCTCCCTCGCCCTCGCCGCGGCGGCGGTCGTCGCTCTGGCCGTGCTCCATCGTCTGCGAGTGCGCAACATCGGGGTCTACATGGTGGTGGGGCTGGCTCTCTGGCTGTTCGTCCTCAAGTCCGGAGTCCACGCCACCCTCGCCGGCGTCGTCCTGGCCTTCGCCATCCCCTACGAGGGCAAGAAGTCACCGGCCTATCACCTCGAGCACGCCCTCCACTCGTGGGTTTCCTTCTTCATTCTGCCGATCTTCGCCTTCGCCAACGCCGGCGTTCACCTCGACGGCCTGAGCCTCGCCGACCTCGGCCATCCGGTGACCCTCGGCGTGATCCTGGGCTTGGTGGTCGGCAAACAGATCGGCATCTTCGCCTTCTCCTGGCTCGCCACCGCCCTCGGCTTGGCCCAGCGCCCGGTCGGCGCCACCTGGCTCCAGGTCTATGGCATCGCAGCGCTCTGCGGCGTCGGCTTCACCATGAGCCTGTTCGTCGGCTCGCTGGCCTTCGAGCACCTGCCCCAGCCGGAGCTCCTGACCGCCAACCGCCTCGGCATTCTGGTCGCTTCGGCGATCGCCGGCGTGATCGGCTTTATGGTGCTGCGGCGAGCCCCGATGGCGCGCCTCTGAATCCCAGCCATTGGCACTGGGTCTCACCGGCGAGAACCGGCCGCCCGATCAGGGCCCCCGGCCGCGAGCGAGCAACCGAACCCTCCTCCACACTCGATCACCCCCTCCCCGAGCTCTGGTGGCGAAACCGGGAACCCTGGGGAGGGGGCGACGAGAGGAGGACTCTGACCTTCAGTCGATGGTGATCCAATACTCGAGATCGCCATCGATCGGATGATCGAAGACCTTGACCCGATTCGGGCACACCGCCCCGCCATCGCGATACCAGCGGGCCACCAGGCCTTCGGACCCGGTGGTGTTCCAGCAGCCCATCGGCTCGTTCATGCCCCAGTAGACCCGGCAGTCGTCCGCGACGCTCCCTTGGCTGACCGAGTGGCCCTGGTGACCGATCCCGGTGAGAGTCCAAGTGCCCTGGCAGGAGAGCGTCGGCGCCCCCGCACCGGCAACGTTGAAGTGCAGCACGCGATCGTTGTTGTTCTCGTCGAGCTCCGCGATCTCGTCCTCGGGATCGGCCTCGACCTTGAAGGCCTGAGTTCCGGCGGTGGCGAGCCAGGGTTCCACCGTCAGCACGCAGACTTCGCCCACCGGGAGCGGAGGCTCGCAGACGAGACTGTGAGCTTGGCCGCCCACCTGCGTATCGACGCGAATCTCTCGCGAGACCGGCGCCGTGCCCTCGTTGCGCAGACGAACCGTGAAGTAAATGAGCTGACCGGCGAGGGGCGATGCCGGAGCCATCGACACGTCTTCCGGCCGCAGGCGGAGGTCCGGCAGCGGCTGCGGCGCCGGCGGCCCCGAGCCCACCGTCACCTGTCGCCAACGGACGTTGTTGTCTTCCCGCAGCTCAACGACCTGGCCGTCGGGGTCGACGATCGCCTGGATCACACCGCTACCGGAGACCGCCGGCACCCAATCGACCTGGTGAACGTGGCTCTGTCCCGCCAGAAGGCCCGGCAGCGGAAGGCGGAGCTCGCCATCGGGCAGCTCGAGAAGGGTTTCACTCGGCGGACTCGCTGCCGATCCGACATTGAGGACCTCGATCCGCACCGTGGTCGCCATGCCGACCTCCGGCGCCCCCGTCCAACCGAGAGAGAAGGGCCAGAGATCCGCTGTCGGTCCAAGGATGTCGAGCTCGAGCACCGCTCGGTTGTTGCCAGTGTTGGTCTCGCGGACGAAGTTACCTTTGTCGACGATGATCTCGACTCGATGTCGACCCGCATCGAGGCTCAGCCATTCATCGACCGGACAGCCGCCATGGGCTTGCCATTCTTGGGCATTGCAGTCTCGGATCGACTGCGTCTGGCCATCGATCGCGAGGTGCATCTCGACGTAATCGTCGACCTGACCATCGCCGGCATTGATTGCCTTGCCGGTGATGTGGACATTGCCTTCGGCACCGGCCTGGTAGATCACCTCGGCCTTGGCGTCCGCGACCACCAAGTCCTGCCCTCGCAAGCCGTTGGATACCAAGATGCGATGCTTGTCGAAGCGATCGAGGCCTTCGCCGATCAGGCCCCAGACGTTGTTGAAGCGATAGAACACCTTGGCCTCGAACCGTACCCACTCCTCGTGCCAGGCGGCGGCGTCCAGGGTGACGTCGACCTCGATGAGGTTGTCATCGATGCGCCGCACCCTGGCCGAATCCACACCACCCGATCGGCTCCACACTTCAGCCGATAGCTGAGTCGGACGATTGCAGCCGGTGAGCGGAGAGTTGCGAACCCGGAAGGTGAGCGTCGCTCCCTGGCTCGCCGTCACCATCCCGGCAGGGCTGACGGACACGCTCATGCAGCGATAGATGTCATTCATCAGCGTCGAAGGCGGGGCATCTTCGGCGCCCGGTGTTTCGACCTGCGCTGCAGCCGTGAGAGCAAAGGACAAGGCCAAGGCCAGCCAAGGGAGCCAGCGCCGCGGGGAAGGGAGGAGGATCTTTGAAGTCATGACAGGTCTCCACGGTCAGGGGTTCGAACATTCGACGGTGAAACTGGCTGGCGCCGAGCGCGCCGAGTTGGGGTCGCCCACCGCGAACTGCTCCTGCGAGTAGCTGCCGCAGACGGACGGGTCGGAGAGGGTGAGTTCGATCAGGAGCTCGCCGTTCTCGTCGGTCAGGTAGTCGTGACGGCGGCCTTCGGCATCGTCGTACTGCAGAACCACACCGTCTCGCTCCACCGCCCCGTCCTTGAGGCGCCAGCCGTAGACCCGCTCGCCGGGCCGCGGAGGAAAGGTGGTCAGATGAAGCTGAGCCATATCGCCGAGCCGATAGCTGGGGAAGTGACCGTCCGGCCGCACCGCCGTGACGCCACCGGACTGGCTGCCGCCAGGGCACTCGACGACATACTCGAGAGGCTGGGACTGGGGCCCCGAAGTGCTACCGACAGCGAAACGCTCGTCGGTGTAATGACCGCAGAGGTCGAAGGCGTCGACCGGCAACTGCAGCTCGAGCTCCAGCTCGCCGGCGTCGCTCGTCAGGTAGGGGAAGAAGTTTCCCTGCTCGTCTTGCCATTGCAGCGGCGAGGCCTCGCGCTCGACCTCGCCGTCGAGGAGCCGCCAGGAGTAAACCGGCTTTCCAGGCTGAGGAGGATCGGTGCGAATCTCGAGGCGAGCGACATCGCCGAGTTGATAACTCGGAAAGTGCTCGTCCGGTCGCGAGACCTCGGGCGGAGCCAGGCCATAGCTGAGCTTCAGCGAAACCGCCGCGAAATCGGGGCGAGGATAGACCGAAACGTACCAGTCCCCGGGCGGTGGATTTTCGACGATGATGGTCTCTTCGTTACCAGCCACCGGCGATCCGTAGTCGAAATCCCGCGGCGTCGGAACGCTACCCCGCTTGAGAAACAGATCGGCATTGCCGGTCCCGCCGCTCATCACCAGCCGCAAGGTTTGAGCGGTCGCCTGCTGGAACTGCTGCGGTGCTGGATCGATCTCGATCTTGAAGGTTTCCGGAGTCCCGGGCTTGGGCGGCCCGGAGATCTCGGACGTCTCGTGGTTCGGCAAGGGCTTGGGCTCGAAGGCCTCGAGGTCGAGATCGAGGGTGGACAGCTCAAAGCCCCCTGGGTCGACGACCAGGTAAACCTGCTCGAGGTAGGGGTTCAATGGAACCAGAAGCTCTGCGTCCCCCTCCCCGTTGGCGACCTCGAAGTCGAAACAGTAGGGACTGAGCGGTCCGGTGTTGCCGATGCAACGCGAGACATCCGGGAGGTGCTCGAGATGGACCGCCGCTCGATAGGAAGACCCGGCAGGCCCCTTCAGGTGAATCGCGAGGGATCTTTCTCGCGGATCCCAATCGGCGTTGGGAATGATCTCGAAGTACTTCGGAAGCCGAAGATCTCGCCGTTCGACCGACACCGTGCGGTCGATGATCTCGAGATCCGGAAGACCCACGGCGCGAAACGCCTGCTCGATGGTCCGGTGCTGCGCCGGCTCGTCGAGCCCGACGGAGGCGGCCGCCGCGAGAGACTTTTCCAACAGCTCATCGATCGCGAGAGCGTCACTGATGCCGTTGTAGTTCAGCCAGAAGGCGATTCGTCCCACCTCCTCGAAGGACAGCGCGGACGACACGGCGGGGGCAGGGCACACCGCATCGTGCTCCGCGAAACCCCCTTCGACCATCAGGAAGAAGGCATGGCCGACAATGGTCGCCAAGGTGTGCGGGCTGTGATTCGTCGGAGGGTCCGAGAGGACATGACACCTGGCCGTCCCGCCATTGGGAAACTGCCAGAAGTGACTCAGGTTCCTCGTTCGACTCGGCTGCCGCAGGTCTCGGATCGGTAGATTGCGGAGAGGATGCTCCCCGACCAGCCAATTGAGCGGCAAGGCGACCGAGCTCCCAGCCGGCGAAGCGACGCCCGACTCGAGCATCAGGCCGAGGTAATCGGCAACCGCTTCGTTGGCGATCCTGGCGCTGCCTTCCGAGTAGGACTCGAGGCGTCCATTCAAAGCATGACCGTACTCATGCCCGACGACATCCAAAGTGAAGTGCTCGGGCTTGCTGAAGGGGAATCCAAAATAGCCTTGATCGAGATCCCAGTAGGCGCTGCTATGAACCACCCGAGTCACGGCTCGGATTTCGCGGTCCGCTCGCGGGAAAAGGAGGGGCCGCAGACTGCTCCGTTGCCAGAAATCGAAGGCCTGAAAAAGCAGGTACTGGGCCGACACGGCATCCTTGAAGCGACCCGTAAAGTTGTTGTTGATGGTCCCGATTCCGAGCGGCCGGGTCTTCGGCAGCCAGTCGTCCTGGGGATCGCCGGCCTCGACGACACTGATCTCACCCGGCGGGTAGTAGGTCGAGAAGGTGACGTCATCCGACCCGAGGTAGGTGTTCATGATGGCGAAGCGACCGCTGGCCACGGGCGGATCCTGGTAGGCCGCCGGGAAGCAGAGAAAATTGCCCTCCAGGTCTTTCCCTTCGCCGTGCTCGAAGCGGGCCAAGTCCGGGCACCGGGCCTCGCCTCGCGGCACCTCCCCCACTCCCCAGACCTCCGGCCGCAAGATCGCCATCGGCAGGCTGGTGCCGACCTCGACGAGCAGAGTCGAGCCGTCCCCGGGCGAGCCATCGGGCCCCAGGTTCTTGATTCGCCAGGTCAGCCGCGGTCCACCCCTCAAGGGCAGGATCTGAAGCTCTGACCTGAGCTCCGCCCCTGGCCAGAGGTCAGAAGCCGCTTGCAGGGCGGCCTGCGAATCGCCGCGGGCGATCGGTCGATTGCCGAAGTGAACCTTGAGCAGCTCGAGGGGATAGGCCCGGTAGGCAAAGCGCTTCCACGGCGTGGTCGGGAGATCGACCAGCTGAGTGTCGTAAATCGGAATGCCTTGAAAGGTCTGGCGGTAGAAGGTGGCCTCGGGGGTCGTCGACAGCAATTCCCAGTCGAGACCGAAAGGCGGCTGGTCGCCGCCGCGGGTGTCGAGCTCGAGGGGCAGGCTGGGGTCCTCGCAAGGCCAGGCGCAGTCGTCGAGCTGGGGCCGGATGAGACCCGGATCACCGGCCTCAGGTCCGTGGGCCTGGGCCACGCCCGCCAGCAACAGCAACGAGCTGAAGGTTAGAAGTTTCCTGATCATAGAGGGGCCTCCTCATCGCTGAAGTCGCGAGCCCGATCTCGCCGCTTGGCAGCGCGGAGGGCTCTCATGGGTGCCTAACCGGATTCGACCTTAGGCAAGCCCGAGGGCGAAGTCTTTGGGCCCTTCTTTCCTCCGTCTTTCGTTCTTCTTTGCGACCTTCCGCGAACAGCTCGAACCGTAACCACCGCGCAGGTCGCGCGTAAGAAGCGCACATGGAGGAAGGACTCACTGGCGTGCAACCAGACTTCGACCAACCCCTGCGGGTCGGCGAATGGATGGCCTATCCAGACCGGCTCGAGATCCAACGCCGGGACGAGACTTTGGTCTTGGAGCCGCGAGTGATGGGGGTCCTGATGATTCTCAGCCGGGCGGCCGGCGAGGTGGTGTCCAAGCAACGCCTCCTCGACCTGGTCTGGCATGACGTGGTGGTGGCCGACGGTTCCGTCAGCCTGGCGGTCCACAAGCTGCGTCGCGCTTTCGCCGACGACCGCCGTCAGCCACGCTACATCCAGACCGTTCCCCGGCGCGGCTACCGCTTGATCGCCGCCGTCGAAGCTTCGACGGACGGAGGCCCCGCCGCCAGCGAATCGGGAATGAGCACGCCACCTGCCGGACCTTCACCGTCGCACTCCGTCAGCACGTTGCCGCCACCGCTCGCCGCCAAAGCCAGAAAGCCATCGCGCGGCAAGATCTGGCTGCCCCTCGCCCTCGCTTTCCTGGTCGGCGGTCTCGGAGGAGCCTGGTTCACCGCCAGCAGCCCACCCACCAGCCAGCCCGGGCTCGCAACGGCGGCCCCTTACCCCCTCACCAGCGCTCCGGGGGTCGAACGGCAGCCAGCGCTCTCGCCGAGCGGCGACGCGGTGCTCTTCGCGGCTCGCTCCGAAGAACCGGAGGCGACCTGGGACCTCTGGCTGCAAAACATCGCCGAGGCCGAGCCGCGGCGCCTGACGGCGGATCCTCAGCGTGAGGAATGGCCCGCCTGGTCACCCGATGGGCGCACCATCGCCTACTTCCGCCGCTCGTCTCCGGAGTCCCTCGAGCTGGTCAGTCGAGACCTCCGCTCGGGCACAGTCCGCCCTCTCCAGGAGCTGCCGGCGGCCGTCACCTGGGGCCTCACCTGGAGCCTCGACGGCCGGACCCTGATCTACTCCCGCCACCATCCCGAGCTCGGCTACCGCCTGGTACGTCTCGACCTCGCAGACGGCCAGGAAAGGGACCTCACCCATCCGCCGTCAGGGCTCGGTGACGGCTATCCCGTCATCTCCCCGGACGATGGCTCCCTGGCCTTCGGTCGCGGCGGCGAAGGTCACTGGGGTCAGCTTTGGGTTCAGGGTCCGACGGACTCCACGCCTCGGCTGGTGACCGAGGTTCCGGGGATCCTCATCGGCCTGACCTGGAGTGATCGTCGAGACCACCTGATCTATGGCCTGCAAGAGGCTCGCGGGGCTCATCTCTGGGAAATCTCGATCGCGGGCGGAACACCCCGCCGCCTCGACCTGCCACAGGAGCTCGCCGCCTTCCCGGCCCTGCGCGCCGGCAGACTGGTTTTCGAACACCACCGGCGAACCCCGCCATCGATTCGCCGCAGAGCCCTCGGCCCCGGCGGTGAGTCCCGCGCCTGGGGCCGTTCCACCGCTGGTGAGAGCGCGCCGCGCCACGGCCCCGATGGCCGTTTCGTCGCCTTTGCCTCGCGGCGCGGCGGCGGCCAGGATCTCTGGATCGCCCGCGCCGACGGTTCTCAGCCTCGGCGATTGACCTCCCTCGAGGCGGAGGGACTGGGAGACCTGGCGTGGTCGCCGCGGGGCGACCGCATCGCCTTCTCGGCCCGGGTCGACCAGAAGACCGATCTTTTCGTTGTCGACATCGCGAGCCGCCTGGTCGAGCGCTGGACCCACGATGTCGAGGAAGAGCTCGCCGCCGCCTGGGCGGCGGACGGTTCAGAGATCTACTTCACTTCGGCACACACGGGCCGGTGGGAGATCTGGAAAATGACCCGCGCCGGAGCCGAGCCGATTCAGGTGACGCAACGCGGCGGCATCGCCGCCCTGGCCGCCAACGACGGTTCGGGCATCACCTTCCGCGGCGAGGACGGACGGTTGATGTTCCTCTCCTTCCGGAATCACCGGATCCGACCTCTGCCGGCCGAAGAACCCATCGCCAGACCACTTTGGCGCCAGCGGCAGGCCTCCGGCGACCGCATCCATCTGCTCGATTCCTCCTCCGGAGAGCTCTCGGTACTCGAGCCGGACGCCGGTGAGCCGCAGAGGTTGGCCAATCTGAATGGTCGGGCCGAGGGTTCATTCTCGGTGTCGCCGTCCGGCCACGAGGTGCTGTACACAGTGCGAGGTCCGCCACAGGTGGACCTCGCATGGCAGCAACGGTAACTCCTGCGGTTTCACTCGGGCGGCGAGAGGCTCACGAACCCGCGGGGATTGCTTTCTGCACCCCAGAAGCTTTATTTTCTAGATCGACATGATTTGGCGCTCGCTCATCGTCTCGCTGCTCCTAGCGGTGCTGATCGTTCCCGCCGGAACGGCCATGGCGTTGGTCTGCGCGTGCCCGGCGATGACGCCGGCGATGGACTCGCCAGAAGCGGCGCCCGAGAGTCCGGCCGCCATCAGCATGCCGTGCCACGAGGCGACGCCCGGTGACCAGGATCTGCCCGCGGAGCCGGCCTCTGACGATCAACCCTGCGAGAGCCTGTTCGCCGCCATGGCGATTTCCGATTGCTGCCCGGCGGTGGCAGCCTTGCCCACCGATTCGGCCCTGATCGAGGCGGTCAGCGAAGTCGCGACAGGACACCTCGTCGCCACCTCGGAAAGAATCCCCACGGCAGCCGAAACCCGCCGAGACCGGCGCCAAGACCGACCACCGGACGCACCACCGCGGGACCTCTTGACGCTCCACAGCGTCTTCCTGATCTGAGACTTCATTCGTCGTAGCTCGACCGCGCCGGATTCCCGGCGCGTGCTGACGTCTACCCGAAAGGAGTCTCGTCTTGATTGCCCAGCTCGTTTCCCGGCCGCTTCGCCGCCGGGCCCTCGGTCTCGCCCTCGCGACCGCCAGCTTCACCGTTCCCGGCCTGGCCCAGCCGGCCTCGCCGGAGAGTCCGTCGCTCTCCTCAGCGCCCGCCCCGTCGCCGGCTCGAGCCCTGTTGGCTTCCCTACCCTCGGAGGGCCTGCGGGCGCTCGGCAGTGACGTGCTGGCGCGAAATCCGCAGATTGCTCGCGCCCGCCACCAAGCCGCAGCGGCCGCCGCCCGGGCTCCGCAGGTGGCGGCGTTGCCGGATCCGGTGGCTGCCCTCAGCCTCTTTCTGCTGCCCCCGGAAACGCGCACCGGACCACAGCGACTCACCCTCTCGCTGCAACAGAAGCTGCCGTGGTTCGGCAAGCTCCGATTACGCGAGCGCGCCGCCCTGGCACAGGCCGCCGCCCTCGAGCACGACATCGAAGCGCTGCGTCTCGACCTGCTGACCAAGGTCCGGCGCCTCAACCACGAGCTCGCTTTCCTGGCCGCCTCCGAGCGCATCGTCGAAGGTGAGCGCATCACCCTGGCGCGCTACGAGCAGGCGGCCCAGGCACGCTACGCCGCCGGCACCGGCCTGCAGCAGGAGAGTGTCCGAATTCAGGCCCAGATCACCCAAATCGACACCCGCCTGCTCGAGATCCGAGAGCAGCACGGCGCCCGCCTCGCCCACCTCAACGCGCTGCGCGACCGCCCCGCCGGCACCCTCGTCACCACCCCACCGGAAAGCCCGTCGACGAGCCACCTGACGGCCACCGGCCTGGCCTCCCTCGCGCGCCTCAAGCGGCCCGAAATGACCGCTCTGGCAGCCCGTCTCGCGGCTGCCGACGCCCATCTCGAGCTGGCGACGAAGAACCGCCAACCAGATCTCGACCTCGGCCTCTCCTACAGAGTCGTCGAGAAACGCCGCGACCGCCCAGGGCGCCTCATGCCACCGCCGGACAACGGCGACGACGTCCTGGCCCTCAGCGGTGCCGTCGCCCTGCCGGTGTGGCGTCACAAGCTCACCGCCGAAGTGGCCGAATCGCAAAGCAGACGTTCCGCCCTCGAAGCCGAACGCCGGGCCTTGGAAGCCGAAATCGACCGCGCCCTCGGTGACTGGACCACCCGCTTGCCGTTGCTCGAGCAGCACCTCGAGCTGCTCGACGGCGTCCTCCTCAAACAGGCTCGCGAAGCGCTGCGCTCGGCCGAGTCGGCCTACAGCCTGGGTCACCTCAATGCCATCGACCTGCTCGACGCCGAGGTCGTCCTGTTCGAAGTCCGAATCGCCGCCGAACGCACCCGCACCGACCTCGCCAATGGCTGGGCGGAGCTCGAACGTGCCGTCGCCGCTCCGGCGAGCGACTTTCTCCGCGAGGTTTCACCATGAGCTCGCCAGCTTCGAGTCGTTTTCCCCTGCCCTGGATCGCCGCCGTGGTGATCGCCCTCGTCGCCGGCGTTTTCCTCGCCCGCTTCCTCCCATTTGGCCCCCATCCAACGGCTTCGAACGCCATCCACGAGGGCGACCATCACGACCATGGGGAGCACGACGTGTGGACCTGCGGCATGCACCCGCAGGTGGCCGAGAGCGGTCCCGGCCAGTGCCCGATCTGCGGCATGGACCTGACGCCGCGCCGCAGCGCCGCTCCGACGACCGAGGGAGAGCGAGAGATCCTCTACTTCCGCAACCCGATGGATCCGACGATCACCTCTCCAGTACCCGCCGAGGACTCCATGGGCATGCCCTATGTACCGGTCTACGCCGACCAAAGCGACGACCCGGCTGACGGCAATGTCGTGCGCATCGATCCCGCGGTGGTGCAGAACATGAACGTTCGCACCGCACCCATCGCGCGTCGTGACCTCACCCGCAGCCTGCGCACCGTCGGCTACCTCGAGTTCGACCAGCAGCGCATGGTGACGGTGACGACCAAGTACTCGGGCTGGGTCGAGAAGGTCTTCGTCAACTACGTTGGCGAGCAGGTGCGACGCGGCCAGCCGCTGTTCGAAATCTACTCGCCGGAGCTGGTGCAAACGGAACAGGAGCTGCTCTCGGCCCTCGAGTTCGCCCGCGAGATGGAAGGGGCGCCGAGCGACGCCCGACGGCGCGCCGAGTCGCTGGTCGAGTCGGCGCGGATTCGGCTCGGCTACTGGGACGTCACCCCGGAGCAGATCGCCCGCCTCGAGGAGACCGGCGAAGTGTTCCGCACCCTCGAGGTGGCCGCTCCCGCCGGCGGGCTGGTAATGAAGCGCGTGCCGGGCCTCGACGGGATGGCCGTCGAGCCCGGCATGGAGCTCTTCCATATCGCCGACCTGTCGAGCCTGTGGCTGTCGGTGGAGCTGTTCGAAGACCAGCTCGCCGCGGTCCGCGAGGGCAGTCCGGCGGAGATCACCCTGTCTTACTTCCCGGGCGAGACCTTTCGCGGCCGGGTGCGGTTCCTCGAGCCGGCCCTCTCCGAAACCACCCGCACGGTGCGCGCCATGATCGAAATTCCCAACCGCGACGGCCGTTTGCGCAAGGGCATGTACGCCACCGTCGAGCTGCAACCAGTGGAAGTGCGCGACACCATCGCCGTGCCGCTGCCGGCGGTGCTGCGAACCGGCCGCCGCAACGTCGTGGTGGTGGCCCAGGGGGAGGGACGATTCGCGCCTCGGGAAGTGGTCCTCGGCCGCGAGGCGGAAGGCTTCGCCGAGGTCCTCTCGGGCCTCGAGGCAGGCGACCAGGTGGTGACCTCGGCACAGTTCCTCCTCGACTCCGAGTCGACCCTGCGCGAGGCGATCCAGAAGATGGCGACCGCCCAGAGCTCTTCCGCGTCGGCGATGGCCTCCGAGTCTGCACCGGAAGGCCTCACCATGGCGCCCGCCGACCCCGGCGAGAGTCACTCCGAGCACGTCCATTCGCCCACCCCGACCGGCGAGGATCCCGTCGACAACCACGCCGGCCACCACCACGGCCCGACCGACTCGCTTCCTTGAGCGCCGGAGCGAAACCATGCTCGACCGACTGATCTCCTGGTCCCTCGACAACCGCGTCCTGGTTCTGCTGGCGGTGGTCCTGATCGTCCTCGGTGGCGTCTGGTCGATGCGCGAGATGCGCGTCGACGCGATCCCGGACCTCTCCGACGTCCAGGTCATCCTCTACACCGAGTTCCCGGGCCAGGCGCCGGAGGTGGTCGAGGACCAGGTGACCTACCCGATCACCTCGAAAATGCTGGCGGTGCCCGGCGCCAAGGTGGTGCGGGGCTACTCCTTCTTCGGCTACTCCTTCGTCTATCTGCTGTTCGAAGACGGCACCGACCTCTACTGGGCGCGCTCCCGGGTGCTCGAGTACGTTTCGGCCCTGACTCCCGAGCTGCCGCCCGGCGTCACGCCCCAGCTCGGACCCGACGCCAGCGGCGTCGGCTGGGCCTTCATGTACGTCCTCAACTCCCCGCAGCGCTCCCTTGCCGAGCTGCGCAGCCTGCAGGACTGGTACCTGCAGTACGGCCTGGCCGCCGTCGAGGGAGTCGCCGAGGTGGCCTCCATCGGCGGCTTCGTGCGCCAGTACCAGGTCGAGGTCGACCCCATCCGGCTGCGCGCCTACGGCATCAGTCTGGCGAGCATCGAGCAGGCGATCCAGCGCTCCAATCTCGACGTCGGCGGTCGCCTGGTGGAGATGGCCGAGCGCGAGTTCATGGTGCGCGGCAAGGGCTACGTGCGCGCCGTCGGCGACCTCGAGAGCATCGTTCTCACCAGCGGCCCCGGCGGCGTACCGGTGCTGCTGCGGGACGTCGCCCGCGTCACCCTCGGGCCGGAAATGCGGCGCGGCCTGGCGGACTGGAACGGCGAAGGCGAAACCGTCGGCGGCATCGTGGTGGTGCGTGCCGGTGCCGACACTCGCCGCACCATCGCGCGGGTCAAGGACCGCCTCGCCGAGCTCCGGGAAGGCCTCCCCGATGACGTCGAGATCGCGGTGGCCTACGACCGCAGCGGCCTGATCGACCGCGCCATCGACACGCTGCGCGAAACCCTCCTCGAAGAGCTCCTCATCGTCGCCCTGGTGTGCATGATCTTCCTCTTCCACCTGCGCTCGGCGCTAGTGGCGATCGTCTCCATTCCCCTCTCCATCCTGCTCGCCTTCGTCCTCATGCACCTGCAGGGCCTGGGAGCCAACATCATGTCCCTGGGCGGCATCGCGATCTCCATCGGCGTGCTGGTGGACGCCGCCATCATCATGGTGGAGAACGCCCACAAGCACCTCGAACGGGCCCAGCGCCAGGGTCTGGACACGCCCCATTTCGAGATCATCCGGCGCGCCGCCCAAGAGGTCGGTCCGACCCTCTTCTTCACTCTCCTCATCATCACCCTGTCCTTCTTGCCAGTGTTCGCCCTCGAAGCCCAAGAGGGGCGCCTCTTCAAGCCCCTGGCCTTCACCAAGACCTACACCATGGCGATGGCCGCCCTCCTCGCCGTCACGGTCGTACCAGTGCTCATGCTGTGGTTCGTGCGCGGCCGTATTCGCAGCGAGGCCCAGCACCCGGTGTCGCGCCTGCTCGCCGCCGTCTACCGCCCGCTCCTGCGCCTCGCCCTGCGCGGTCGTTGGCTGGTGGTGCTGGCGATGGTCGCCCTCCTGCTGGTGACCGCCGTGCCCCTGTCGCGCATCGGCTCCGAGTTCATGCCGCCCCTATGGGAGGGCGATCTGCTCTACATGCCGACCACCCTGCCCGGCCTGTCGATCACCAAAGCGCGCGAGATTCTGCAGCAGACGGACAAGATCCTGCGCACCTTTCCGGAAGTCGAGTCCGTCTTCGGCAAGGTCGGTCGCGCCGAGACCGCCACCGACCCGGCCCCCCTGTCGATGATCGAAACCACCATCGCGCTCAAGGATCCGGAGGACTGGCGACCGGGCCTGACGCGCGACGAGCTGATCGCCGAGATGGATCGGGCAGTCCAGATTCCGGGCCTGACCAATGCCTGGACCATGCCGATCAAGACCCGCCTCGACATGCTGTCGACGGGAATTCGAACTCCTGTCGGCATCAAGATCGGCGGCTCCGATCTCGCCACCCTGGAACGACTGGCGGCGCAGGTCGAACAGGTCGTCAAACCGCTGCCGGGCACCCTGTCTGCCTACGCCGAGCGGGTGATGGGCGGCAGCTACCTCGACTTCGAGATCGACCGCGCCGCGGCGGCGCGCTTCGGCCTGCGGGTGGGCGACATCCAGGACGTCATCGCCTCCGCCGTCGGCGGCCGCAACATTTCCTGGACGGTGGAGGGCCTCGAGCGCTATCCCATCAACCTGCGCTATCCGCGCGAGCTACGGGACACCCCCGAAGCCCTCGGCGAGATCCTGGTGGCGACCCCGAACGGCGGCCAAGTGCCGCTGCGGCAAGTGGCCCGCCTCGAGCTGCGAGACGGCCCACCGAGCATCAAATCCGAAGGGGCGCGGCCCAACGCCTGGGTCTACGTCGACCTGCGCGGCGTCGACATCGGCACCTGGGTCGAGCAGGCGCGCCAGGAGGTTGCCCGACAGGTCGAGCTGCCCCCCGGCTACACCCTCTACTGGTCCGGCCAGTTCGAGTCCATGGAGCGGGCCCGCGCCCGCCTCGCCCTGATCATTCCGGTCACCCTCTTGCTGATCTTCGCCATTCTCTATCTGCACACCCGCTCCCTCACCAAGACCGCCCTGGTGCTGACCGCCCTGCCCTTCTCCCTCGTCGGCTCCGTCTGGCTGATGGATCTGCTGGGCTACAACTGGTCGGTGGCGGCGATCGTCGGTGTCATCGCACTGGCCGGCCTGGCGGCGGAGAACGGCGTCGTCATGCTGCTCTACCTCGACCTCGCCTACGAGCGTTGGCGCCAAGACGGCAAGATGGCCCACCGCAGGCACCTCCTCGAGGCCGTCGACCACGGCGCCGTCCGCCGCCTGCGCCCGAAGATGATGACCGTCGCCGCCACCTTCTGCTCCCTGGTGCCCATCCTGTGGGCCACCGGCACCGGCTCCGACGTCATGCGGCGCATCGCCGCGCCGATGGTCGGCGGCGTCTTCACCAGCTTCGCCGCCATCCTTTTCCTGTTTCCGGTGCTCTACTTCCTGTGGCGCAGCCGCGGGCTCGATGAGGATCAGCTGGCTCACCGAAGCGAAAGGTGAGCCCCAGGAAGACTCCTCCCGGGCCAACCCGATTCGCCCTACAAGACCTCTCCTAGCCCGGCCTTCTCACGAGGTTTCCTGGCGAGAGGCCGTAGGTTCTTGAAGATGCAAGGCATCCGTCGCTGCCACGACGCCGCCGTACTCGACGTACTGCGAGGAGAGCAGGCGACGGATAACGCAGCAGATTCCGGGACATACGGACACGCAGCGGAAAGCTCGTGAGAAGGGCGGGCTAGAGCGACTTCCTCACCAGACTTCTCGACGAACGAAGGTTCCTGGAAACGCGCATCGCGAGAGTCAGAAACCTCGGATGAAGCTTCAGTTTCTCGGGCATGTAGTCCATTCACTGAAGCTAGAGTGCTCGAGCGGGGAAGCAGCCACCGAGGCCCGCCAGAGATGGCGGCGGACCATCAACCCGCAGAGCGCCTTCGCCAGGAAAACCAAGCGACTGGGATCAGCGGACCGAGGGCGGTCGATGCCAGCAACCCGAAAGTCACGGTCAAGGCCATGGCCTGCCAAAAACGACCGCTGTCGCCGCCCACTGCCACCAGCAAAGGCAGCAGCCCGGCAAGGGTCGTCGCGGTCGTGGTCCACATCGGTCGCAAGCGCTGCGAAAGGGCCAAGAGCACTCGTCGGCGCGGCTCCAGGTTTGGCCGGCGGCGCTCCAAGGAACGGTAGCGCGCCGCCATCAGAATGTGGTCGTTGACACTGATGCCGAGTAGCAGAAGGAGGCCGATGAAGGCGCCTTCACCGAAGCTCAGGGCAAACGGACCCGAGAAAGCAACCCCTGCCCCGGCCAGGGCGACCGGTAGGGTAACAACCGCGAGGGCGGCCAGGGACCATGACTCGCAGGCCGCGGCAATGACCAGAAAGATGACTCCGGTCGTGACCAAGAGCAGGATCAGCATGAGGCGAGGCGAGGTGAGCTGGTAAGAAGTCAGATCCGTGCGTCGAAGCTGAATCGTCGGTGGAGCACGGAACGTCGCGAGCTGCCGGTCGATAACTTCGCTCCCGAGATGCAGAGGGCCGCGAAAGCTCACCGTCAGGTGCCGAACGTACTGTTGGTTGGTGCGCTCGATGACCGCGGACCGCGACTCGATCCCGGGTCGCGTCAGCTCCTTCAAGGGCAACGCAAGATTGTCGCTGTTGCGGACTGCAGTTGCCATCAGGGAATCGAGCTCGGGGACTTCGCGATTGCCGACGGAGATTCTCACCGGGAGCCGTTGCCAGCGGTCGAAATCGGCATAGAGGCTGGGCATCGCAGTCGCGATCCGCGAACGGAGCGCCTCGGCCAAGGACTCGGTGTCGATGCGCCAGCGCTCCATGGATTCCCAGCGCGGCTGAAGCGCCACGACCTGCCGGTTCAATGAACGCCCTACACGGTCCGCATGAAGCTCGACATGGCTGATCCTCGGATGCTTCAGCAACTGGGCCGAAAAATCCTCGAGGCAAGCCTCGAGATCCTCGAAGCTGGGCCCCGATGCCGCCAAGAGAAAAGGCACCGCGTCCCGTCCGCCTCCACTGGTGAAGCCCTCACGGGTCAGTCCTCGGATGTCGACACGCGCTCCGGTCACCCGAGTCGCACGGTCGATCATCCGCTCACGCAGTCGAAACGGACCTGCCGTCTCGAGAGCCCCGGAGCGCCATACCGAGCGCTGAGTGGCCGACGAATCGCGCACCGTGACCAAGGAACGTTCGACCGACGACGACTCTAGGGCCAGCTCCTCGAACTGTCGAATCAGCTCATCGGCGCGATCGATGCCGGCACCCGCCGGCAATCGAACCCGCACGACGAGGGTGGACGGTACCGGCAGCGAGCGGCCTCGTCCGCTCCTCGTCATCGCCCTCCACAGCGGCCGAATCAAGCCTCCGGTTCCGGCTTCGAGATGTGAGCGCAACCGCAACGCCGCAGGGTGACCGAGGGTGCGGTTGTAGAGGGCCGCTCGCCGCTGCCCCGCGACCTCCGCCTCACCGAACGACGGTGGGAGCTCGATCTTGTGCGGTAGCAGCCACCACGGAATGCCTACGAAAAGAACGACCGCGATCAATGTGAGGCGAGGCCAACGGGCCGCCAGCCGGTAGGGCAAAAGGCTGACGCGGCGCAGGCGCCAGGCTCTCCTCCGTCGGGAAGGAACGAGGTGCAGCCAACGCCCCAACACCGGCAGCAACAGAAAGGCCACGGGAAGCGAAAGGAGGAGGATGGCAGCCAGCAGCAGACCCAATGGCCAGAAGACTTGGCGCCAGTCGCCACTGAGCAGGACCAAAGGAGCCGTCAGGGCGATCGTAGACAGGGTTCCGGCGACGAGCGGCAAAGCAACAGCACGCAGAGCGGAAGCGAGCTGCCGGGCGCCGAGACCGCCCGTCCGGCTGCGCAAGCGGCGTTGGAACTGCTCGACCACAACCACCGCGTTGTCGACCAGCAAGCCGAAGATGACCACCAAACCCGCCAGCGTCACCAAGTTCAGAGTCAGGCCGATGACTCCCAGCATCCCGAGAGCGAGGGCCAGGCTCAGCGCGGCGGCGAGCAGCACGCTCAACACCGCACCACGGCTCCGTAACATCACAAAAAGGGCGGCGATGACCAGTACCAACGAGGCAGCTCCCCGCCACTTCAGGTCCGTCAGCTCGGCACGCAGGTCCTCGCTCTGGTCCTCAACCACCGAGAGCGCCACCGTCCGGTCCGGAAGGGTGTCCACCAGCTCCTCGGCTTTCCGACGTACCGATCGAGCGGTCTCGAGAAGATGACTCCCTGCCGCACGATCGACTTGCAGCGAAACGACCGGCTGTCCGTTGACCCGGCTCCGACTGACGGCCGCCGCCGGCCGTAACCTCACCCGCCCGAGATCGTGCACGCGCACCGGAGTCTCTCCTTGGAGCGCAACCACCAGCTCTCCCACCTCGTCAGCCTGCTCCATGGCTCGGCCCTGGAGGAGGGTTACCCTTCCCTCACGGCGCCAGGTGCCGAAAGAACGCTCCTCGAAGGCTCGTCGCAGCACCCGCGAGACGGTTTCCGCAGCGAGGCCGTGGGTATTGAGTCGATCGGCATCGAGATCGATGCCGAGCTCCAGCTCTTCGCCACCCTCGACTCGCACACGACTGACGCCCGGAAGATTGAGCAGAGGTGGAGCAATTCGCTCATCGGCCAAACGGCGCAGCGCCACAGCCGACACGCCGCCCACTAGCTGCAAGCGCATGAACCCAGTCCGCTGACGATCCGAGGCCGGTGCTTCCCGGTCGACTCGGGGCACGACCCAGGGAGGCAGGATCGGACGCAATCGCGCAACCTGCTCGCCAATTTCTGCGACCGTGAGGTCGAGCTTGTCGAGGCTCGCGACCTCGACCCGCACCACCGAGCTGCCCGGCTCCGAAACACTCTCCAGGGCTGCAATCCAGGGCACCCTCTGGACGGCCCGCTCAACCTGCAGAGTTATCTCTCTTTCGACCGCTCGAGCCGAGGCTCCGGGCCACGCTGTGGTCACACTGACCGTTGGCAGCTCAAGGCTTGGAGACCACTCGACTGGCAACCGACGAGCGAGCAGAATTCCGGCCAGGAAGAGTGCTAGAGAAAGGGAGAAGACAGCGACCGGTCGCGCCAACAGATCCTCGAGCCATCGCCGCAGAGAATCCCCGTCGGAAACCGTCGTCACGAGCTCGGATCCTCACCGGAGCCCGAGATGAGCCGGTAGAGGACCGGTACGACGAAGAGAACCAACACGGTGGAGCTCGACAGTCCTCCCAGAATGGTCAGGGCCAGTGGCGACCGCACCTCCTGCCCTGCACCGGCTCCGACAGCCAGCGGAATCAGACCCGCCACGGTCGTGATGGAAGTCATCAGAATCGGCCGCAACCGCTGCGCGCCGGCCTCCAGGATCGAGGCTCGGAGAGAGTTTCCCGCGCGCCGCAACCGATTGATGCGGTCGACCTTCAAGATCGCGTCATTGACCACCACTCCGGTCAACACCACGACCCCGGTCAAGCTCAGCAAGTTGAGGCTCTGCCCAGTCAACCAAAGCGCCAGAGCAACCCCTGCAAAGGCCAAGGGCACCGCTGCGATGACCACCAGTGGCTGTAGGAAGCTCTCGAACTGAGCGGCCAGGATCAAGTAGATCAGGCACAGACTGAGGAGGAGGCTTCGGCCGGCGCCTTCCAGTCCAGACAGGAAGGCCTCATTGGTTCCCCCAACCTTGGCGCGAATCCCCGTTGGAAGGCGTCCCTCGAGAGATCTCCCAATCTCTCCTACCGCTTGCTGAAGCCCTACTCCCGGCGACAGGTCGGCAAACCACAGCACCACGGGTACCTGATCACGCCGCCATACGGCCGACTCGATCTCGAGCGGCTCGACCCGGACAAACCGCTTCAGTGGCTGAAACCCAGTATTGGTCGCCACGGGAAGCTCGACGAGCTCATCGAGGGAGCTCGTGGTCGGGAGGTGCAAAGAGATCGGTAAGTCTCGCTGAACACGCCGCAGGGAGCCGGCGTTGCGGCCCTGGGTAGCGGCCTCCACAGAATCTCCCAAAGCCGACAGCGAGACCCCGAAACGCACCGCGCTCTCGCGATCGAAGTACAACTGGAAGGACGAAAGACGGCCTGTCGATGCCGGACGCACATTGGCCAATGAGGTGAGAGACCGCAACTCCTCCTCCACCATGGCCACGTGTGGCTCGATCAACCCCCGAGACTCGGCGTTCAGGTCGATCGAGAGATCCGCCTCGTCCGGGAGGAGAAGACGCTCAAGATCGGTTCGAGCTCCTGAAACTGCGACCTTGTCACCTGCTGCCAGGAGGCGTCGGCGAGCCTCCACCGACGACAATGGAGCGCCCAGGTGAAGCACCAAGTCGGCCTGCCAAATGGGCCGAGGATCGAGCTCCAGGCGAGCTTCGTCCCGCTCACCGAGATCGGCCAGCAAATGAGCGGTTTCGGGCCAGCGGGCCACTTCCGTCTCGATCGCTGCCACTAGTTGCGACAGGAGTGGAAGATCGGACTCAGGGGCTAGGGTCACCTCGAGCTCGAGTCGCCGCTGATCGCTCGCCGGAATCAGTTCCCGCGGCAGGGCTGCGAGCGCCAAGAAGCCGCCGAAGATCAGCAGGACCGCACCAACCGCTATCCGACCTGGCCGAGCCAACGCCGCCTCGAGCAGGCGTTCGTAGAGCTGTCTTGACTGCGGCCTCAGAGCCTGAGGGCGGGGATTCGCCCGCCCCTTCGTCTCACGCGCCAACAAAACCGGCACGACCGCCAGAGCAACCAGCAGAGATGCCAGTAAGGATGCCACCACTGCCATCGACTGATCTCGGAACAGCCGCCCTCCGAGCCCCGGAACGAAACTCAGCGGCAAGAAGACGGAAAGCGTGGTCAAGGTGCTGGTGACCACGGCCGGAGCGACTTCGTGGGCTCCGCGAATGGCGGACTCTGCCCGAGCCAATCCCTCCTCCCTACAGCGCGCAACGTTCTCGACGACAACGATGGCATTGTCCAGCAACATGCCGATCCCGAGAGCCAATCCACTGAGGGCGAGAAGGTTGATCGAGACGTCGAGAAGATCGAACAAAACCGTGGTGATCGCCAGCGACAGAGGAATCGCCATCGCGACCGCTATCAGGGGGCCGCGACGACGGAAGAAGGCGAACAACACAATCACGGCCAAGATCCCACCGAGCGCCAAGGCCTGCACGACACCACGAATCGCTTGCCGAATGAAGACGCTCTCGTCGGTCACAATCCGGAGCTCGAGACCCGGCAAATCCCCTTCCATCTCATCCAAGGCCGTCGCGACAGCGGCCGCCGTTTGCAGGGTATTGGCATCGGTCGCGCGCTCCACCAACAGCAGGAGAACCTCCCGACCATCGAGGCGAACCATTCCTCGACGATCCTCGAACCCTCTCTGCAAGCGGGCAAGGTCCGCGAGGCGCACTGCCGGCGCATCGGCCGCCGAGACCCGAATATCGCCCAGTTCCTCCAAATTCTGTATCTCTCCTCGGACTTCGAGGGGATAGCGAAGAAGGCCCCGCCTCACGACACCGCCGAAAAGGCTGACGTTGGAGCGCCGAATCGCCTCCGAAACGGCCTCGAGCCCAACTTGGTGGGCCAGCAACCGGTCGGGATCGAATTGGGCAACGATTCGGGGATCGAAGCCACCGGTCAGGCGGACCCGTGCAACTCCCGGCAGTTGCTCGAGGCGCCGAGCGACAACGTCTCGGGCCACCTGCTTGGCGGCCGCCAAATCCGCTGGGGAGGTCCCCTCGGAGGCTCGGTTCGAGACGGCGATCCACAGAATCGGGCGATCTGCCGGATCGATGCGCAGCACCACCGGGCGCACAGCTTCTTCGGGAAGCTTGTGGGCGATTCTGTCGAGCTGTTCGCGCACCTCGAGGAGGGTCAGGTCGAGGTCTTGATTCCAACCGAAGTCGAGCCGTACGAGACTACCGCCGAGCTGGCTCTTGCTGGTCAGCTCACGAAGACCTGAAAGCCCACCCAAAGCCTCTTCCAAGGGCTCCGTTACGGTGCGTTCGACGCGCGCGGGCGGAACATCCGGGAGTCCGGTCCAAACCGCCAGAGTTGGCAGTCGCAACCCCGGCAAGAGCTCGACCGGCAGCTTGGCCAGCGCAAGTACCGACGCGCCCAAGACGAGTCCGCAGAGGGCCATCACTCCCACCGGACGGCGCACGCACAGAGCGATCAGCGTTCTCATCCGTCGCTCTTCAAATCGGACCTCAGCCGTCGCCGTCCACCGTCTGGACAATGGCGTCATGGGCGAGGGTGAGATGGCCACTAACGGCGACTCGGTCGGCTTCCTTCAAGCCTTCCAGTACCTCCACCCAATCTCCATCGCGGGCGCCGGTCCGAAGATAGCTCCAACGAGCTCGCCCATCGACGATCCGAAAGGCGACTTCGCGGCCTTCCCGATCGAGGACCGCCGCCCGTGGCACCAGCAAGCGATCTCGGAGCAACCGAGTCTCGATCTGGACGGCAGCGAAGAGACCGGGTAAGAGGCGTCCCTCACGGTTGGAGATCGCAACGGCCAATCGTCCCGTCCCAGTCTCCGGATCGACCGCCGGGTTGATGCTGTGAATCGTCCCCCCAAGCCGAAGATCGCCGAGCGACGGCAACCGAATCTCTGCCGAAGCGCCGGTGGCCAGGCGCACCAGATCTTCTTCCAGAACCTCGACCTCGACCTTGAGTCGTGAGTCGTCGAGCAGGGTCATGCAGGCCTCGCCCACCGCGACTCGCTGTCCCTCCTCGACGAGGAGGTCGGCGATCCGACCGAAGAAGGGAGCCCGAACGCGAGTCCTCTGCAGCGAAAGCTGGGCTCGCTCAACCCGCTGCTCCGCTTGAGCCAAACCGCTGGTGGCCGCTTGCACATCCTGACGATGCTCGCCCCTCAGCAAGTCGAGGGCTTGCTGCTTTTGCTCGCTGCGCCGCAGCTCCTGACGCGACACCAGTCCTTTTTCGAACAGCCGCTCGGTCTCCTGATGCTCCCGCATAGCAGAGTCGGCCTGTGGGGAAGGAACCGCCACCTCATCGAGGGCATACTCGCCGCCGTACTCGACCGCGAACTCGGCCCGCGCCCGGAGTAACTCAGTGCGCGCCTCCTCGAGCTCGAGACGAGCGTCGCGATCATCGAGCTCGAGAAGCGTTGTACCGGCCTCGACCCAGTCTCCTTCGTCGACCCGGCGACGAACGATCTGCCCCGCCGCTGGAGCACTGACCTCGACTCGGCGCCAGGCTTGCAGGTGGCCCGTCGCCTCCGTCCGCAACGACAGGTCGGCCCGAACAACCTCGCCGGCTTCGACGAGCACCGCGGCATCTCCGCCGTCACCCTCTGACGCAGGCTCCGCCAAGGGCAGGCTGACGGTAGGCCCGAAAGGAAGAACTCCGAGCCATACTCCCCCTGCCCCCCCGATCAGCACCAGGAGGAAGAGAGCGAACCAGCGGCCTCTCGATCTATTCGACATCGCGCACGAGAAGATTACACGAATCGCATAGATGAATGATAACGCAAGCTCGGAGAGCGATCTCGGACGCGGAGCCCCCTCCGGCCATCAATGACCTCTCGCGGCATGGTGCTCAGCCCACTCCTGCCAGCCCCCCGGGAAGACCAACACCCTTCGGCACCCTCTCGAACGGAGCAATGCTGCGGCAACCCCGGCGGCATCGCACTCCGGACTTCCGCAGTACACGATGGCCATTCGATTGTGCAGATCATGCCGGGCGATGAAATCGTCGCTCGCCTCGGAAAGGGAGAAGTGCACGGCTCCGGGAATGTGCCCCAACTGGTACTGGAGCTCGAAGCGAGCATCGATCAGGACGACTTCGGGATCACCGACCGCAGCCCGAACGTCGTCGAGCCCGACGATCATCGGCAGGCCCGAGAGCCCTCGCTGACAGCCGGTACTGACGAGGAGCACCACCAGTAGCAACCCCGCGAACCGCCCGCCGTAGCTCAGGCGCAAGGTTCCAGGAGCTGCTGCACCCGATCGATGAAGCGCCGGTCCCGCTTGTCGAAGCGGGCCGGGAAATGCGCCCCCAAGGCCCGACCACTGGCCTCGTCGAGCAGCACCAGGACCGGTGTTCCGGATAGCCCCATCGATGCCAATGCACCCCTGACATCTCCCACATGGCTCACCGGGAAGGCCGGCCGGAGGTCGCGATCGAGAGTCCGTCGAGCCAGAGGATCACCAATGTTCGCAAAACCTTCCACCTGCAGAGCAACACCGCGTTGATCGGCGTACTCGAGAAGACTGTGCAACTTCTCGACTTCCGCCTGGACACAAGAGATGCAGTCGCTCGCCAGAGAGAAGTAGAGCTGTAGCCTCAGGGGGCGTAGAGCGGGCTCGGCGCTCTCTGATTGCAGAGGCTCTTCGGCCCGCGGCACACAGGTGCCGACTAATTGCGCCGAAGCAGCCAGGAGGTCCACCTCGCCACGCTCGAGATCGGCACCATGGGCCGCCTTCTCGATCGCAGCACTACGCCCGCGAAGCATCTGATTCTGGTAGATCAAGACCCCGTTCAGCACGAGCAGGACGAGTGCCGCTCCCAGCCAGCCGTTCACCGCCTCAGCCCGCCTGCACCTGGGCCTTGAAGAGGGTGACGCCGTCGCTGTAGTAGAGGTCACCTTGCCCGTCGAACGCTAGGGCCGTCGCACGGTGCACCGGAAGCGTGAAGGCCTTGCCGAGAAGACGGCCATCGGGGGCGAACTTGAACACATCGTTGCCGCGCTTCCAGTCTTCCGGATTGCTGTAGATGACGTAGAGATTGCCCTCGGGATCGGTCGCGCAGCGACGGGTCACGAGGATCTCGGGAACGACCTCGCCATCTTCTTCGACCGGAAAGTCCCAGTCGAGCTCGCGAGACATGCTGATGACGGTATTCCCCGAATCGTCGATCTTCTCGATCTTGTCGAGCAACATGTAGACGATCCAAGTGCCGTCGGCCGTCGGACACTGCAAATTGTGGCTGCGCAAGAAGTCGAGCCTCTCCGCCATTCTCCCGGCTTCCTTGAGAGGCTCCGCCGCCTGGAGGTCTTGGCCATAGCGATAAACGAAGTGGCCGTCCGGAACGAACCTACGCCCGACCATCAAATGATCTCCATGGGCGAAAACGTAGGAGGGAGTCGCCACCTCGCTGAGCCGGACCGGATCGAGAGGCTCACCATCCTCGCTGAATACCTCGACCCGACCGTTGCCTTCGTTCGCCACCAAGACCTTGCCCTGAAACCAGGCCAGACTACGACTTCCGGCAAGCTCACCGGGGCCTTGTCCCTTGGCCCCGAAACGACCCATGATCTCGCCTTTGTCAGCATCGATCTTCGTAATCGTCTGGTCCCGAAAATCGAGCCCGTAGAGATTTCCAGCATCGTCGAAGTCGATACCCATGAGGGTCGAGAAGTACATGTCGTCGCCATCGACGGAGCCAAGCTCCCATTGCGGAATGAGCTGCTCTTCTAGTCCAGGCACTGTCCCTGCCCCGGCGTTTCGAACTACAGACACACCTTCGGACAGCTCCACTGAAACGCCCTCCGAACAACCTACCAAGAGCCAGGGAACCATTGCGAGGAGCGCCAGACTATGCTTCACCATGACACGACAACCTCTCAAATTTTAAAATTTAACATTTATTATTATATGCATATCGCATCGCCGACGCAAGAGCCTCCTGGGCAGGACGGCTCACCACATTGGGATGATCGAAGTTGTCGAAGACGAACGGCGAATCCGTGGGGGATTGAAGCCAATCCCCCACGGGGTGGTGCTAGCGAGGAACTAGCACTCGTAGCCGTAGCGGCCCCACATACAGGCACACCACTGGCCATCCTCTTCGAAGTAATCGTCATAACGATCCGTGCAGGGCGTGTTGCTTTCTGCAACCTGTACGGTCGCACCCATGACGCCGAAATTGAGAGCCAGAGTGGCTACCATGGCAAAGGCGAGGCCAAGATTACGAAGCTTCTTCACGATAAACCTCCTCGTTCAGTTGCACCCCGGCGGGACACCCGCACCGAAGCGCCTGCCGAGGTTCAAGGCACTCCGGTCTATATCGGAATACCAAAAAAACTAAATTCAAAATTTTAATTTGTCAAATTACAAGTATATGCGCATGTTAATCCTTGAAGACTGGTCCTCAGAGAGCACATCCCAAGACACACAACCGGCCCTGACGAGCTCTCCTGATCCCTCAGTCAGCCTAGAAGGCGTGATTCAGCGAGCCTCGATCTCGCGCCCTGGGCAAAGGCTCCGGAGGACCAACGGCATCTGTTAGCCTGAGCGCATGTCGATTGGGCGATGTCTCCTGCGGAGAGCCTGCACCGGAGCGGCGACCGCCAGCCTGATCATTCTGGCGTCGACAGTCGACGCCGGCAGCTACGAGTTCGAGATCTTCGAGGTTCCGGGAGCCCCGATCACCGGTGGCCGGGGGATCAACGACACCGGTTGCGAAGCCGGCTACTACCAGACCGATGCCAGCGATTTCTCGACCGCCCACGCGATTAGGCGCTGTGCGGGGACCATCGTCGACATCGATCCACCGACCTCCATCGGCGACCGCCGCGCTTTCGACATCAACGACGCCGGCGTCGTCGTCGGCTCGGCCCTGCGCTCGAGTGGTCAGGACGGTTTCGAGCTCATCGGCGGCCTGTACAGCTGGGTGGAGTATCCCGGAGCGGATCAGACGGTGATTCGCGGCGTCAACAATCTTGGGGAAATCGTCGGCGAATACGAGGGATCTGACGGCATTCGACACGCCTTCGCGCGACTCGGAGGCACCCTGATCAACGTCGATGTTCCGGGGGCCGCCGAGTCCCGCGCCCGCGGCATCAACGACCTGGGCGAGATCGTCGGCCACTACGACGACACCACCGGCTCGCGCCACGGATTTCGGCGCAGCACCGCCGGTGCCTACTCGACTCTCGATTTTCCCGGCGCCGTTTCGACCGTGACCGGCGGCATCAACAACACCGGGGATGTCGTCGGCACCTACTTCGACGCTGGCGGATCTCCCCATGGGTTTGTCTGGACGGCTGGCGTCTTCGAGCCCTGCGACGTTCCGGGAGCCGCCGGCACTCTGTCGGTGGGCATCAACGAAGCAGGCCGGCTCACCGGCGAGTTCGTCGATGCCAAGGGCACCCGACGCGGCTTCGTCGCCATTCCGATTCTGTTCGAGGACGGCTTCGAGTCCGGCAACACCAACGCTTGGTCGATGACCGTGCCCTGACTTTCAGGCAAAGCGCGGAAATCTCAGGACGAACCGATACGCAGGCGGTAGGGATAGCCCGCCAAGTCGAGCCTTGCGTCCTGGTCTCCGTCGAGGTGCACCTCGGTCGCGAAAACCTCCGCGGGGACCTTTCTCTCCGGAAGCCAAAGCCGCTGCCGCGTCACCAGCACCAGGTGGCGATGCTCGTCCCCGAGCTGGGCGAAGTGGGCCGTGGGTTCGTAGCGCAGCTCGAGGCCGAGCCCACGGCGGATCTCTTCGATCGCCGCCGTCATGTCGTCGACCACCAATCCGGCGTGGTTGACGGAGAGCAGATGACGGCGGTCGAAGGGCCCTTCCTGCCGATCGCCAAGGCGATCTCGGGTGATCACTTCGAGGATATTGCCAGCCGGATCCGCAAAGTAGGCGGCACGACGTTGCGGCCGCCGGAAGTGAAACTCGTCCCGCCCATCCGGATGAACCAACAAGGGCGTGCGCTCGGCGAGCCAGACCTTGGCCGATGCCAGCAGGTTGGAAGGAATCGACCAAGCCAGGTGGTAGATCGGCTGAGTGCCCTCGGGAGCGGTCGAGAATTCGATCTCAGTCCCTCCGGCCTGGACCCTCAGTCGATCTTTGGTTCGGCCAATCGAGAAGCCGAGCGCTTCGCCGTAGAAGCGCGCTTGGGCGTCGAGATCGGTGGCTTGGAGGCGCAAACTCAAGATGCCCCGAGCGGTGGAGGCCGGAGCATCCGGAACCTCTGCGGCCTCGGTCGTCCAGCGGTCGATCCGCCACCATGCGCCAATCGTCGCCGCTGCCACGCCGGACAGGAACGTGCGGCGCCCGCAATGCAACTCGGACCAGCGATCGGAGTCCGATCGCAGTGGAGAGCACTTCGCTGGCGTTGGGCTCACGGCTTCCTCCAGAAACCGGAACGGATCCCTCTTACCGTCGCACCTTGGCCGCTCGAGAACACCTTAGAGAGGCTATCCACCAGCTACGGCGACTCGCCGGCCGCATCGTCCAAGCCGTCCAAAATCGCCAACCCTCGTTCGATCGAGCCACGGCCTGCTCGTACTCGAAACCGTGTTTCGACATCGAACTCAGCGAGGGCCGTAGTCGATAGCTCTTCGAAGAGCTTGTTGAGGCTGATTCCGTACCGTCTGGCCATGAGCTTCAAGCGCTCGTGTTTCTCGTCGGGGAGTCGGACAGTGATCGTCGCCATGGCTATGAGTCCTTGGTCAGCTCTTCGGGCCGCAGAATTCGAAGCTGTGAAAATCGAAGCTCGCCGCTTCGGAGATGACGAACATTCTTAGTGACGATCGCGTCAGCTCCGGACGCGATCGCAAGCTCGAGGAGGTGGTGGTCAGCCTCGTCCACCAAGCTCGGACGCCATCGGTAGTAGACCGTCGTCCAGGTGCAGACACTTGCAAAGGCGTCGAGCAATTCCTCGACTTCTCTCTGGTCCAGGCGCGACTGCTCCAAGATCGAGGGACGGCTAACGACCGATTCGTACTCCAAGAAGAGCGACGTCCCCATCGCAGGCAGCAGCTCTCGAACCAAACTGCGCCGGAGCACTTCCCGGCTCGCACTTCCTTCGTGGCCAAGGATGGCGCTTACGAAGACGCTTGTGTCAATGACCACGCGCACCCAATCATGATAGCGCATACGACAGCATATTCTCGCCGATCTCCAGCAGACGAACCTCTGAGCTCAGCCGGACGGCCGCGGCTCCTCCTCCCCCGAGGACTACGATTGCTCGCGCAGAAGCTCCCGCAAGCGATCGAGGATCGCCCGCCAGGCCGCCTTGTGGGTCTCGAGGCTGTCCCGATCCGGCAGGTTGGTGTGCCGCAAGGCGATCCCTGAGCGCCCATCAGGGCGGGAACGCAGGTCGAGCTCGATCACGGTCTTGCGCAATCGGTAGCGAAGGCGTCGGCGACCCTCGGAGACCTTCAGACCAGGATCCTCGATCGCGCTGCGCAAGCTCTCGGCTTCTTCCGTTCCCAGCTCAGCGAGCCAGTGGACGGATCCCGGTTCACCTTCCAGCACCCTGGCGGCCGATTCGAGACTCGCCGGCAGCACCCGGGTCGCCGAGGTCTGGTACTTCCCCGAGGAGAGCTGGCCGACTTCGCGCAGTCCATGGGCGCGTTCGTAGGCTACGGTGATCGCCTGGCAGTACCAGGCGGAGACCCCATGCTCTTCGCGGAGGTGTCGAGCGGCCGCCGTGTGCCCTTCGCGCCGGGCTCCGAAGCGATCGAGAACACCAAACCAGTGGTCGAATCCGTGGCCGGTCTTCTCCCGGCAGCGTTCGTCGCTCACGGCACCGGTGGCGCTGCTCTTGCGGGCTTTGTCGGCGGTCGCTTCGGTGCGCGCCTGGCGCTCGGCATCGAGCTGCGCCACGACGTGACGGCGGGCGGCGGCGTAGCTTTCCCCGGTGCGCTCGGCACGGGCACGGATTTTGGCTTTGAGTTTGCGGGCGTCGGTCATCGTCATCGTCCTTTCCACGAGACTCAACCCTTCCGTCGCTGACTGGATCCCGCTCTGGAGAACGTGACGCGTGTCCTGCGGCTCGAGGTGTTGGTGACCCCTTTGCCCCTTGCGTGAGCTCGGCGACGGCGAGCTGTCAGGGGTTGGGCGTTGAGCTGGCGCCGCGGAAAGGGTGGCATACGGGGCGCTGGGAGGTCAAATCTCTCGAGCCAGAGTGGACGCGGCTCCGCGAGGCCAGTTGCCTCCGCCAGCTCTCCGAGAAGCAGCAGAATTTCGCCGCATCGCCAGGGCGCCTACCGAACCGGGTTGTCGCTGAACGGAGGGTAAAGCGCGCGAGTCGCCGGAATGCTGGAGGATCTGCCGCTCCGCCAAGTCGCCCGCGAGAACGAGCTCGGACTCCGAACCGGCCCGTTACGGGCGCAGGCACAACTCGCTACGCTCAAACAAATGCCTCCGCTTTTCCTCCACGGGCCGGCAATCTCGGACTTCAAAGAAAAGTGCCCGCGGGCTCAGGCTCCGCTAGAGATCCCTCAGCATCCCGGCTCACCGGTGAGGTGACCCCACAAGGGCCCGCATCCGCCGCAAGTTCACCCTTAGGAGTTCAACCTGAGCTGCGGTCCTCAGTCTCGATGCGCACTCTGCACTTCACTCGCTTCCGTCAATTCGCACCCCTGCGGCAAGGGACGAGAGCGACCGAGCAAACTTGTCGACGCCAGGCTAGAGTTTCAATCCGCACCCCGACGGCAGGGGCGAGGCGGACGCTCGACCGGATCTCCTACCCGCAGCTCCCGTTTCAATCCGCGCCCCTGCGAGAGAAGCGAGCCGGCGTGGAACCGTGGTCTTTCAACCACCCCCACTTGTTTCAATCCGCGCCCCTGCGAGAGGGGCGAGGGGCTCCGCCAAGACTGCGCGCGAGCTCATCCGCGAGGTTTCAATCCGCGCCCCTGCGAGAGGGGCGAGGAGGCTTCACCTCGATCCCCACGCCGCCGACCGTCAGGTTTCAATCCGCGCCCCTGCGAGAGGGGCGAGCGTCGGGAGGGGCTTGGGCCATCACTGTAGGCCGAGTTTCAATCCGCGCCCCTGCGGGAGGGGCGAGGCTTTTCTCTCTAGCCCTTGAGAGGCGAGTGATTGTTTCAATCCGCGCCCCTGCGGGAGGGGCGAGACACCAGAGTCGGAGACGACTACGACAAGGTAGGAGTTTCAATCCGCGCCCCTGCGGGAGGGGCGAGGTTCAACATCATCGCCGGCCGCGCCTACATCACGTTTCAATCCGCGCCCCTGCGGGAGGGGCGAGGACGTCGAGCTGCCCGGGCGTCGGACTCGACAGCGAGTTTCAATCCGCGCCCCTGCGGGAGGGGCGAGCCGATTCGCCCTGAGCTGAGTGAGGGTCTTCAAGGGTTTCAATCCGCGCCCCTGCGGGAGGGGCGAGGCTCCTGGTTCAACCACGTCCGCGGGTGGGGAGTGTTTCAATCCGCGCCCCTGCGGGAGGGGCGAGCGGGCTCCTTCGCCTCGGCCTTGCGGCTCTCACGGTAGTTTCAATCCGCGCCCCTGCGGGAGGGGCGAGAGGATCTTTGTAACTGCCTACAGATCAGTAGCTTAGAACACCGTTTCCGCGAACCTCTGATTCTGGCTTCAGTTCCGCACCCGGGACGTCACGCGGGGGTTCTGCAAGCTCATTGACCTCAGCCACTTACAAGATCCGCGAACCTCCCGGGATTTCTGTGGGCACTTGGGGTTGGCGCAGGATCGGCGGGCGGGTGACCGATGGTTCGGGCGCTGATAGGGGGCCGGAGGGCGGGACCGGGGCGCGGTCTGGCGGCGCGCCCCGGCTGGTGGTGGCGGAGGGTCTTTCGATGGGGTCCGGGTGGGCTCGCCGGTTACTGCAGGGGCGAGTATTCGGTGGCGGTCATGAGCCGGGAGGTGACTCGCTTGACGACTTTGCCGCCTTTCTCGGAGTCGGCCTTGATCTTGGGCCAGGTCGGATCGGAGAAGACGGCATGCCAGATCTGGTCACGGGCTTCGCGGCTCGGGAAGGCGACGATGTAGATGAGGGTGTTTTCGGCGTTGTTGCCGTCGACGGGGGTCCAGAAGGCGACGACTTCGGCGCCGTGTTTGCGCAGCAGGGCGATGCTGTGGTCGGCGAAGCGGGTGTTGAGGGCCTCGAGACGGCCTTCGTAGGTGATGTAGGTGCGGAGCTCGAAGACTTTGCCGGAATCCTGAGCCGCCGCCGACGTGGTGGTGACGATGCCGGCGGCGAGGGCCGTGGCGAGTAGGCCATGGAAGAGGGGACTGGTCATCGCGGTTCTCCCGAGTCGGTTCGACCTGTTGAGGAAGACCGCCCATGACGCTCTCCCGTGAAATTCAGTCTTGCAGGGCTGCACCGTGGGTAGAAATCCAAGGACGACAATCTTCACGCCGAATACGACACCGCGCGAAGGCTCTTCTCGGGTTCGAGTGACGCCGAGCCCCTCATGCTGTTATGTTGATCTATGAATGACAGCAGCGGAGGCGCCATGAGCACGACCCGAAAAATCGACCGGCAGCCGCACCCTCGCAAGGGCAGAATCTTGGGGCTGTCGTCCGCCCTCCTGCTGTCGACGGCGGGCCTGCTCGTGGCCCAGGTCCCCAACCCGCAGTTGGCGGCGTTGCCGGACGGCCAATGGTCGGCCCTGCCGAGCTCGGCGATGACCAGTGTCGGCGCCATGGACATCGCTTGCTGCGATTACTCGATCGGATGTGAGCTGCCGGGAATCTTCTCCTACTCCGGCGCCACGCTGGACACCGATCGCCGGCGCATCGTGCTGTGGGGCGGCGGTCACAACGACTACTTCGGCAACCAGCTACTGGCCTTCGATCTCAACGATCTCTCCTGGGACCTGGTGACGCCCCCGACGTCCGTCTGCCAGTTCTCCACCACCCCCGGCTATCGCTACCTGAACGGCGACCCGGTGTCGCGGCACACCTACGACCACCTCGACTACATCGAGCACCTCGGCCTGTTCTTCGCCTACTCCGGCGCCACCGCCGACGCTCCGCCGTTCAACAACGGCAGCTCCTACGGCGATCTCTGGACCTTCGACTTCGAAAGCGCAGCCTGGACCGACCGCACGGCCTTGCAGAGCGGCGACATCGACTACTGGCTGTCCCAGCCGGGGGCCTCCGGCGAGTACGACCCGCAGGCCGATCTCTGGTTCCAGCTCAGTGCCCAAGGAATCTGGAGCCTCGACTTTTCGAACCACGCCTGGTCCTTGGTCAACGACGACGGTCCCCCGGGCATCGAGCGGGTCAGCGTTCTCGACCCGACGCGGCGCTGGATCTGGAGCTACGGCGGGGACTACGGGGGCGACGACAATCTCTCGGCCTACGACATCGATCGCAATCAGTTCCGCATCGTTTCGGCCGAGAATCTACCTGGCAACACCTCCGGCGCGGGACTGGCCTACGATGCCGTCAACGATCAGCTGGTGCTGTTCGGCGGCAGCGCCAGTGGCAGCGTCTTCAACTACGACATCGAGGGCGCAACCTGGACCGAGTACGCCCCCTCCGGGGGGCCCAACGGCTCGCCGGTCTACGGCCGCGTTCTCTATGACGAGGTGAACAACGTCTTCTTCCTGATCGACAGCGTCGAGCGGGTTTGGGTGTGGAAGAACACCCTCGGCAACTCGAGTTCGATCTTCAGCGATGGCTTCGAGTCGGGCGATCTCGAAGGCTGGGACGGCAGCAGCTCCTGAGCTCTACGCGCCAGGACCGTCGGCCGGCTTGGTCGTCGGCCGCGGCGCCGGCGGCGGCTCGCCATGGTCTCGCCCCTCGGCCTCGGGGGCCGGAGACAAGACCCGCAGGGTGAGAACGATCAGCGCTCCCGCCAGCAGCAGAGCCCCCGCCGTCCACCAACGCGAACGAGCGGTCAGGTAGAAACAAAGGACGAGCGCCAGGACGAGGCCCACGAGGCCGCCGACCATCACGCCCCCCAGGAAGTCCGCGAGCTGATCCCAGCCCATACCGCGACGGGGCACGAACAGACGCACGAACAGACCGCCGACGAGCATGCCGAAGAGCCCTCCCAGAGGCACCAGGACGAGCGCCGAGAGGACTTGCGAGAGGGTCTTTCCCTGAGGCTTCTGCATCGCCACAGTCTCTGACGAAGCCAGGGCGAGATCAACCGTCGAGCTCGGCGAGGGCTCGACGGGAGGCGGCGAGGTCGGCATCGTCGGCAGGATAGACCGCCTGCCGAATCGCCACCGACTCGGCCAACAGCTTCCGCGCCTCATCCCGGCGACCGCGCTGCCGCTCGGCCCTTCCGAGATGGAAGGCCGCTTCCGCGACCAGCGGATGGCGATCTCCAAGCACCTTCCGCAGCGTCGCCAAGGCCTCCTCCAGGGAGGTGACGCCTTCCTCCAGATCCTCGACAAGCAGGGCTCGCCCCAGCAGGAGGAGGGTCTCGGCAACCACCCGGGAAGGGCCTGATGCCTGGTTCTTGCTCGCCGTCTGACGCTCGATGGTCAGGGCGCCGCGCAGGTGGGCCACGGCTTCGGCACCGCGGTCGGCTTCGAGATAGACGATGCCGAAGGCGCGCTCCGTGCGCAGACGGGAGCGATGGTCCGGCGGCAGCAGGCGGCCCTGAATCTCGGCCACGGCACGCAACTCGTCGACGGCCGCCGTCAGCTCGCCTCGAGCCGCCAAGGCAAGTGCCAGCTCGGTGCGACAGGAAACCGGAAGCGGCTGCTCGGGCCCCTGCTCGGCAACCGCGATCGCCCGACTCCGGCGAGCCGTTTCGACGGCCAGATCGGCCTTCCCGGCGAGACGCAGGACGCGGGCACGAGTTCGCACGATCTGGGCCAGGGTCAAGCGATCATCAACTGTTTCCGCCAACTGCAAGGCGCGTTCGCTCTCGTTCAGAGCCTCCTCCCAGCGATGACGCAAGACCAGCTCAAAGATCAGATTGCGGCGGGCACTGAGGGGCCGAGCGTGCTTTGATCCGAGGCCGGAATCGAGAACGTCGATGGCATCGCGGAAGGTTCCCTCCGCCTCGGCCCAACTCGGCAGGTTGCGGTGCACCAAGCCGAGGTTGTTGAGGGCCGATCCCCGCAGCACCGGGTTGTCCGTCTCGAACAGCTCGAGGGCGCGCTCGAGGGGAGCGAGGGACTCGGCATATTTACGCCGGGTCAGCAGCATCACCGCCAAGTTGTTGGCGGAATAGGCTTCATCCATTCGCGCCTCGGGGGTCCGAAGCCGGCGAGTGTTGCGCTCACGCACAGCCAACCCAGAGCGATGGATCCTCTCGGCCTCTTCGAAGCGCTCGGCGCTCCAGTAGAGATTGCCAAGGTTGCTGTAGGCCCGAGCCAGCAGCTCGGGATCGACGTCGGGATCGGCTTGGCGGGCGGTCAAAACCGACTGCAGCAAGACCTCCGCTTCGTCATAGCGTCCCAGCCGCCGAAGCAGCACACCCATTTCGCTTTCGCTCTCGATCACCTCCGGATGACCCGCGCCATGGTGCCGCCGACGGAGCGCCAGCGCCTCGCCGATCACTTCCGCGGCGGCGTAGAGCTCATCGAGCCGGAGGTAGATGGCACCGATGCTGTGCAGAAAGCGGGCTCGCGCCAGGGGCTGATCGGCGAGGTCCTCGCGCAAGCGCAGCGTCCCCTGATCGAGCAGGTCACGGACGGTGAAGACCTCACCGGAGGCGGCCTCGGGGTTGCCACTTTCGAAGAGGTCGACCAGAAACTGGCGCACCTGCTCCGACTCGGCCAAGGCCTGCTGCGCCCGATGGGCTTCGATGGAACGAGCGATCAGTCCTCCCACCAGCGCAACCAGGAGGAGAAACCCCGCCACCACCACGGTGCGGTGGCGGCGGGCGAAGCGACCGGCCACATAAGCGCGATTGGGCAGCCGAGCCTCGACCGGACGCCTCGCGCGGTGACGCTCGATCTCGGCCAGCAGCTCACTGACCGACCCGAAGCGGTCCTTCGGGTCGCGGGCGATGGCCTTGAGCACGATGGCGTCGAGATCACCAGCGACGTGACGCCGAAGGTGCGGAGCTCCCAGTCCGCGACGCTCGGCGACGGCTTCGGACCGGATCGCCGGCAGGCCCGCAAACCGCTGGCTGGGAGCCAAGGGTTCCTGCTCCGTCACCTGACGCATGAAGGCCAGAAAGCTCTGTCGACTCTCGCTCGAGAACGGCAGCACCCCCACCAGCAGCTCATAGAGGATCAGGCCCAGGGAGTAGACATCGGTGCGAGCACCGAGTCCTCGGCGACCTTCGGCCGATAGCGCCTCGGGACTGATGTAGGGCGGCGATCCGAGAACCAGCTCGGCCGACTCGCTGGTGACCGGATCGCCGAGCGCCCGCGCGATACCGAAGTCGATCACCTTGGCCACCGCCTCGCCATCGATCGAGGTCACCAGCACGTTGCTGGGCTTGAGATCGCAATGCAAAATCCCCTTCTCGTGGGCGTGCTGAGTTCCCGCGCAGACGCCGCGAAAGATCTGCAAGCGCTCGGTGAGGGAGAGGCGTTCGCGATCGCACCAGGCGGTGATCGGGAAACCTTCGACCCACTCCATCGCAACGTAAGGGGCTTCGCCGGTGCTACCGACCTCGTAGAGGGCCGCAATGTTGGGGTGATTGAGACGGGCCAGGGTTTGAGACTCGCGCGCGAAGCGACGCTTCGAGGAGCCTGCGAAGAGGCCGCGCATCACCTTCAGGGCTACCTTGCGCTCGACCGGCTCGACCTGCTGCGCCAGGTAGACGGTCCCCATGCCACCCTGGCCGAGGGCTTCGAGAACGCGATAGGGACCGATGCTCGAGGGCAAGGACACGCCCCGCGAAGAGGTGCCTCCCGCGGAGAGATTGCCGACCGTCAGACCGCTCAAGCGCTCCGCGGCGAGTTGCTCCGGAGCAGGCACCGCGAGAAAGCCCTCGGCTTCCTGGCTGCGACCAACGGCCAGCAGCGACTCGACCTCCAGCCGCAGAGCGGCGTCGTCACCACAGACCGAGTCGAGAAAGGAAGCCTGCGCCTCGCCCTCGAGCTCGAGGGCATCGCCAACGATCTCGGAGATGCGGTCGCCGGACTGCTCTCGGCTCATCCTTCGATCTCCTAGCAGGCTGCTGAAAAAGTCCGCTTCGCGACTTTTTCAGCGCTGCTAGCTATTTGTTTCGAGAGGGGCTACGCGCCCCTCTCCGGCCCGGGAGCAGGCTGCCGACGACATTTTCAGCAGCCTGCTAGAGACTCCCCAGGCTGGTCATGCTATCGCGGCCGCGAGGACGTTCGACTCGCCCTGGACAGACGTCCGTCGACTCAAGAGAAAGGCCCAGGACTCCTCGAGAGGTGTCCTGGGCCGGAAGGGCGTCGGGATCCGTAAGCGGCGAGGCGCCGTCACGGATCAAACGGTCATCGCCCGCCTAGAACCGGAACTTCGCCGACAGCGTGATGTTGCGCCCCGGCAGCGGGGCGAAGTTCTTCAGGAACGAGGTGTGCGAGCGCGCCTCCTCGTCCGTCAGATTGCGACCGCGCAGCAGCAGATCGAGGATCTGGTTACCGAACAGGACTCGGTAGCCCAGGCTGGCGTGAACCATGGTGTAGCCATCGGTACCGGTCTCGTTGACGGCGACATCCGTCTGGTCGTCGACCCAGCGCACCTCGGCAGCGGCGTTCCAGCGCTCACTGTGGTAGTGCACTCCGCCGCCGAGACGCATCGGCGGAATGCGCGGCAGGTTGCCACCGGCGTCGAGCTCGGCGTCGACCATGTCGCCCATCAGGCTGAGGTGAACATGGTGATCATCTTGCTCGAAAAGCTCGATGCGTCCCTTGAGCTCGGCACCTTCGAAAACCGCGTCTTCCTGCGAGTAGACCACCACCGGGAAGCCCTCATCGAAATCCCCGGTGAAGCCCTGGAAGATGAAGTCCGAGAAGTCCTGGCGGAAGAGAGTCAGCTCGCCCGAGACGACATCTCCATCTGCCCGCAAGGACACATCGACTCCCAGCCCGACTTCCTCTTCGAGGGTCGGATCGCCGATCTCGAAGGTCCGAGTGGCGACGTGCAGCCCATCCGAGAAGAGCTCCTCGGCCGCCGGCAGCTTCACCGAACGCGCCACCGAAGCGGCGAGGGAGAAGACTTCGTTGGCCTGCCACACCAGGCCGACCGAAGCGCTCAGCCCATCGTGGGAGCGCGAGGCGTTGAAGGCGGGATCGACGTCCTGGCTCTCGAAGCGGGCTCCGAACTGCCAGTTGACGTCACCGGCGGCGTACTCCTGCAGCGTGAACACTCCCCAGCGCTGGGTGGTGGTGGGCTCCAAGAAGGCCTCCTCGCCGATCGCTTCCAGGTCGCGGTCCGAGAACTGCAGCCCGAAGGAGCCGCGATGGCGACCGCGCTGTTCCTGCACCAGCTCGAGGCGGGTCTCGAGGTAGTCGTTGAAGAACAGCGTACCGATCTCGTCGCCTTCGAGCTCCGCATGCTCGTAATCGGTGGTGCCGAGGCGGAACTTGAAGGCCTGGAAGCCGGAGAAGGGATCGATCACCTGACCTTGCAGGTCGAGGCGGCGCTGCTCCATATCGATGCGCACGATCTCCTCTTCTTCCTCATGCTCCTCTTCTTCGTGCTCCTCTTCTTCGTGCTCTTCGCCCTCTTCCCCGTGGCCGTGGCCACCGGGCAAGCCGTATTCGGTGTCGAAACCGCTGACGGAGACTCCGAAGAAGCCGCGATTACCGAAGAAGTAGGTCACACCGGCGCGGGCACTGCGCGTCTCGATGTCGCTGTTGGGCACGGTGCCGAAGGGATTCTCCTCTTCGTGCTCTTCGTGGCCCTCCTCTTCGTGCTCTTCCTCGTGCTCCTCTTCTTCGGCGTTGGCGAAGCCGGGAATCTCGTAGTCATCGGTCTCGCGACCGGTGGCGGCGACGTTCCACGCCCAGTTGCCACTGCCGCCCTCGAGCAGCAGCGAGCCCTGACGCTCGTCGGCACCGGTGCCACCGCGCACCTCGACGCTGCCGTGGACTCCCGTGGTTCCGCGCACCGAGGGAACTCGCTCGTCGATGACGTTGACCACACCACCGATGGCGCTCGAGCCATAAAGCAGGGTGCCCGGACCGCGGACCACCTCGATTCGCTCGGCCTGAGCCGGCTCGGCGGTGACGGCGTGATCGACACTGACCCCGGAAACGTCGCCGGTACCGATACCGCCCTCCAGCATGCGAACGCGGTCACCGGTCAAGCCTCGAATGATCGGCCGGCTCGCTCCCGGACCGAAGAAGGTCGAGTGAATGCCCGCCTCCTGCCCGAGGGTCTCGCCGAGGGTCGCTTCGAGGCGCTCCTCGAGCTCTTGGCCACTGATGCTGGTGGTCGGCGAAGCGAGCTCGAAGAGGCCGCGAGCATCGCTCGTCGCCGTCACCGAGATCTCTTCCGAGTGGCTGCCGGCCTTGAGCTCCACCTCGACCGTCGATTCTTCACCGGCGCGCACTTCGACCCGCTCGGCGACCACGCCGAGGGTCGGCACCCGAACCTCGAGAATGTAGGAA
Source organism: Acidobacteriota bacterium (assembly GCA_039028635.1). Taxonomy (NCBI): domain Bacteria; kingdom Pseudomonadati; phylum Acidobacteriota; species Acidobacteriota bacterium. The sequence continues at coordinate 6,388 of JBCCHV010000013.1, read as the reverse complement.
CCCGGACGGACGGACCCAAAGCGGAAGGAACCGTCGGCGGCCACGTCGACCTTGAGGCCGAGATCGGGAATTCGAGCCGTCGACAGGATGAAGTCGTGGTCGTGAGTAGGGGTCACGCGCCCGGTGAGGCTACCGGTCTCCTGCGCGACGAGGGCAATGGGAAACAGCAGGCTGAACGACAAGGTGGCGAGACCCAACAGAAAGACGATGGGTCGGCGAGCCGAAAGACAGAAAATCGACATCTCTATGAATCCTTTGGCGCGAGCCGTCATGAGACGACCGGCAACGGGTCTTTTTCCTGGAATGCACGGCATCACCACACCGGTAAGCCGTCCGCGAATGGCGCTCCTCGCAGGGGACGCTTGGGGGTCGAGGAAAAGGACTTAGTGGGGAGGGGGACCGCGATTGGTGTGACTGGACCAGGGCCGCAGGACCCAGGAGTCGACACCCGAGACAACGAGGACTTCGGGGTTCGAGGCCGGGCTACCGACGGCAAGCCCAGGCGCGGCAGCCAGACGGTGAGCGCCCATCCGGCAACCGAGACAGCGGTGCTCATGGCTATCGCCGGCGGCCGTCCAGCCGGCCCCGGGCTCCTCGCCCAGGCCGCTGTCGTGATCGGCGGCGCAGTGGCGAACAGCATAGTCAGCGCCGGCCGCGTGATCGTGGCCGACCAACTCCGCCGAAGAGGCGAAGACCAACGCCAAGGCCAGGCAGAACGCCCAAATGGTCCTCATCGCCGGGGATTATATCCAAGCAAAGGCAGGACTTGCAGCCCTAATGAGAAAAACATGTCATTATCGATAGCTTTTCCAGGACTTCGGACACGTGAGAATTCTCGGGCTCCTCGCCTCGCTGGACTCGGATCGCAGACCGCCTCCGGAACCCCATTCCGGAAGCGACCACGGGCGAACGCCCCTGGAGGCTCGCTCACCTCTCGACGGCACTGAGCGCGGCCCTCACCGCGTCATCTATCTCCTGGTCACCGTACGGTCCTCACCGGGTTGACAGTTCAAGGACGACCTGAGAACGAAGGTCCCGGCCCCTGCCGGCGCCGCCGGCTTCTCGACCTCGAAACGACGGCTTCAGACCGGACGCTCTCCTGGGAGCACCCGGCCTCTTGGTGCCTTCGCCTCGCCGTCCTGGGCGATCGCAATTCCGTCCAAGACCTCACCATCGAGCCTCCCGAGAATGGCCAGGAAATCTGGCCCACGAAAGGAGAACATCGATGTCGAAGCAGCACCTCCATCACCCGAATTCCAGACCACTCGTCGCCCCGCTCCTCGCCCTTCTCAGCCTGGCCATAGCGCCCTTCGCCCTCGCCTACTCCCCGAGCCACCCGGTGGGAGTCAGCGATCCCGAGCGCGCCCTGCTGAGAAGCGCCGAGCAGGTCGATGTGGTCGATCTCTACTCCGGTGCCCTGTCGGTCACGATTCCGATCGGCCCCTGGAGTCTGACCTACAACAGCAACCTGTGGCAGTACGAAACCCTCCCCGACGACACCATCGTGGCGAGCCCGGACCGCAACAAGACGGCCGGCTTCGGATGGCATCTGGGCTGGGGTGAGGTCTACCATCCGGAGGCGTCCTACAACGGCACCGGCCGGTGGCTCTACGTAGGAGCCGACGGCGGCCGCCACGTCTTCTACGACAAGCTCCACCGCGACGACGGGGACGATGGCGACGACGGCACCAAACAGGTCTTCTATACCCGCGACGGCAGCTACCTGCGGCTGCGGCTCAGTCCCTGCTCCGTCGAGATCGAGTCGCCGGACGGCACGACCCAGAAGTTTGTCGGCACCTGCGGTCCGCAGAGCCCTCTGCGATTGACCAAAGTGTGGAACGCCTTCGGATCGGAAAGCGACCCCGATCTCACCATCACCTATGGCGCCGATCCCAGCACCCCGGGCACGGACGACACCCTGCGCACCGTCGTCGACCGCTACGGCCTGACCCACCGGGTCTACCTCGCCGACCAAATCGGCGGAGCTCCGATCCACTACCTCCACCGCATCGTGACGCGGGTCGAGATCGACTCCTTCGGCGCCACGCCGGCGGTCTACGACTTCCACTACCGAGAGGTTCAGGTGGATGTCGGTTGCAAGGACACGTCGCCGTCCACGGATCCTCGCATCCCCCTTCCGCACCTGACCGCAGTCGACTTCCCGGACGGCAGCTCCTTCGCGATGGAAGAGGCTGGCCAGCTCCTCTATTACAACCAGTGCGAGTCGATCGGCGGCCGGCAAGTCGAGGACCTGCCCGGAGTTCTGCGGGGCCTGAACCTGCCGACCGGCGGCAAGATCCGCTGGGACTTCGAAGAGCGGGAGTTCCCGCCCAACGAATCGAACTCGGTGTTCAACTCCACCGCGTCGGTCAAGGAACGCCGCCTCTACGACGCCGGGCCGATCAGCTCCCAGAGCGAGCTCGGCGTCTGGAAATACAAGTGGACGGCAATTCCGGCGCTGCCCTCGGGAGTGCCGGGAGAGCCCCATGATCCCGAGATGCACATCGAGGTGGTCTACCCGACGAACGACTGCAGCAAGCACTTCTTCAACGCCATCTATTGGGTCGATCCGGTGAACTCCCTGGGACGCCCACGGGGCTGGGAAACGGGTTTGCCCTTCGCCTACAGTCGGGAGAGTGCCGATGGCTCGCTCTACCTGTCTTCGGAGTTCTGGAGCGACCACGACGGCAGCGACGGCTGCGCTGGCAACCTCGAACGCTCCACCTACCTGCGCTTCCGCCGCGACACCACCCCGGGCCAGGGCACCGAGGTCTATCCCCAAGTCGACTGGCACAACACCAACCGCCAGGTGGAAGCGCAGCGGGTGGTCTTTCACGACCCCACCGGTGATCGCCAAATGGACACGGTGTGGAGCGAGTACGACGGCCTGGGACACTTTCGCCGCGAGGTCACCACCGGCAACTTCTGGGCCGGCTCGAGCCATGGCGAGCGGCGCGAGACCAGCATCGGCTTCAACCGCTCGACCGGCACCTATCCCGGCAGCTATGCGCCGGTCCACATCAGCGAGCCCTGGGTGCTCGGGATCTTCGACTCGACGGAGGTCTACGAGCCGGACGCCCACGGCCAGCAGCGCGCCCGCAGCGAGTTCCACTTCGAGTCGGATACCGGCTTTCTAACCTGCCAGCGGGCGCTCGCCGCCGGCGCTGTCCGCAGCTCCCGGGATCTGCTGACGGTGCGCTCTCGGGACGCCCGCGGCCGAGTCACCGACCAGCGCCACTACGGCAGCGACCGGCAGCCCCTGTCCACCAGCGGCGGCGGCTGCGGCTCGGTTCCCGCTCAGCCGGCCTACTGGCTGAGCCACGAGTACGACTCCCAGAGCCCCGCCCACCTGCGCAGCCGAGCGCGAACCTCGGCGGGAGGCAACGGCCCATTCCTGCTCTACGACGTCGATGTCGAGGCCGGAACCGGACTGGTCCTGGCGGAGCGCGATCCGTCCGGCTTCGAGCGCCGCTACACCTACGACACCCTCGGCCGGCCCCTCACCGTCACTCCCGACGCCGGGGCCCGCACCGAGTACGCCTACGTCATCGCCTCGGCCAGCAACGGGCCGCGCTTCACCACCACCCAAATCTCCCCCACCAGCGGCGCCGTCCTGGCGCAGAGTCACCGCATCTTCGACGCCCTCGGTCGCTTGGCCGACGAGCGACGCCTCCTGCCGGGCAATATCTGGTCTTCCCGCGAGCGCCAGCACAACGCCCGCGGCTGGATGACCTCGATCTCCGAGTGGGGGGCCTGGAACGAGACCAAGCCGAGCACCAAATACCTCAGCTTCGACCCCTTCGGCCGAGCCAGCGTCATCCGTCCGCCGAATGGATCGACCCACGACCTCAAGGTGCAGCGCATCGCCGAGTGGAAGGTCAAGCGCAAGACCAAGCTGGCCCTCGCCGGTGGCGAAACCTACGTGCCGCGGATTTTCGAGTACGACCGCTACGGCCGCTTGCGCACGGTGCGCGAGCGGTCGGGCGCCGGCGGAGCCTTGGTTCCCACCACCTACCGCTACGACGTTGGCGGCCGGTTGACGTCGGCGACCACCACCAGCGGCGGCACCACCCAGGTGCGCAACTTCTCCTACGACAACCGCGGTTTCCTGCTCTCGGAGACGGTGCCCGAAAAGGGCACCGCCGGCAATGGCACCCTCTACTACCGCGAATACGATGCCCTCGGCCTCGCCCATCGGCGCGACGACGGCCCCAACAGCCACGCCCTGACCTACGACCTGATGGGGCGCTTGCGGACGGTCCGAGACCGCAACGCCGCATCGCGCCTGCTGCGCGAGCTGCAGTGGGATGGTGTGGTCGCCGCCAGCCGCGGCCAGCTGTGGATCGCCAAGGAATACAACTACCTCGATCTACCCTGGAACGGCACCGGCGAGGAGCCGGTCATCGTCCAGCAGACCTTCTCCTACGATGGCCTCGCCAACGCCGTGTCGCAGAAGACGACTCAGTTGCTGTGGAGCAGTCCCAGCGTCCGTTTCCGCCAGGGTTACACCTACAGCGAGCTCGGTCAGGTGGCGAGCCGCGACTTTCCGCGTTGCGATCTGCCGGTCACCTGCACCGGCCCGGCCGCCAACGGCCGCGTCGTGACCTACAAGTACGACAGCGGCCGGCTGACCGAGGTTCCGGGTTGGGCACGCTCCATCACCTACCACCCGAGCGGCGTGTGGAAGGAGATCGAGCACGCCAACGGAGTGCGCGACCACCAGGACATCGACCCGAGCTTCCGCCGGCGTCCGCAACGCCTCTACACCAGCGCGGTCACTCCGGGCTTCGACAGCGGCACCATGACCTACGACGGCGCCGGCAATCTCAAAACGATGGGCAGCCATGCCTTCACCTATGACAAAGCCCGTCGCCTGGCCCGGGCTTCCTACCTGTCGGGAGCCTTCGACCAGAGCTACACCTACGATCCCTTCGGCAACCTCACGGCGGTGGACGGCTACACCACCGGCGAACGCTCACTGCCCGTCAACCCGCAGACCAACCGCCTGAGCGGCGCGAGCTACGACGCCGCCGGCAACCTCCTGCAGCCGCCACCGTCGTCGTCCATCCCGGCCTGGCAGTTCACCTACGACACCTCCAACCGACTGGTCGGTCAGGGCAACCAACGCTACCTCTACGACGCCTTCGGGGAGCGCACGATGCAGATCGCCGCCGATGCGACGATGGCTGGTGGCGCCTTCTTCCTGCGCGATCTCGACCAACGGTTCATCACCAAGATCACCCTCGACGGCGATCGCTGGCTACGCGACCGTGACTACATCTACGCCGGCAGCCGCCTGCTCGCCCGCGCCTCGACGGACACCTTCGCCGACCGCGACTTCCACCTCGACCACCTCGGCAGCGTGCGACTGGTCACCCACGGTGTCGCCATGAAGCGGGCGGCTGGTACCTACCGCGACGAGCACTTCTTCTTTCCCTACGGCGAGCGCGAAGGCGGCAGCGCCAACTTCGAGGACTCACCCCTGTTCACCGGCCACGAGCGCGACGGCTCCACCGGCGCCGACTACATGCACGCCCGGCACTACCTGTGGAGCCTCGGCCGGTTCCTGAGCGTCGACCCGGTGGTGGGCGTCACGAGCCAGCCGCAGAGCCTCAACCGCTATGCCTACACCCTGGGCAACCCAATCAACCGCACCGACCCGACAGGCCTGAGCTCGATACTGGTCTGCTACCACGATGGCGAGAGAGTCGAGTGCTTCTACAGCGACGACGAGATCGTCGATGGCGGGCGCGGCGGCGGCACCGGAGACAACGGCTTCATCGATGGAACCCGCTACTACGACGGCAACGCCCGTCCGCCGGGCACTATCCGGCGCGACTGGGGTGACGGACCGCGCAACGGCAACGGCGGCGGCGGCGGCCCGGACGAGCCGGTCGATCCGGATCCGGAGGATCCAGACGAGCCCGAGACGGGCGAGGACAAGAACATCGTGGCCTGCACCTTCGCTACCCTCTACTACACCTGGCCCGTCGCCCAGTTCGAGCATCTCGTCATGGGCGGAATCTCGGCAGCCGGAGCTATGGCCGGCTCTGCTGTCGGGGACGTCGTCATGAGCCCCTTCCGGTTGGTGCCGGAGATCAACCAGCAGCACACTGCGAAGCTCGGCCAGCCACCGGGCTCCATCGCACCGATCTTCATGTCCACTGGATGGCCGGCTTTTCAGGAAATCATGAACGCCTTCCAGGAAGGACACCACGCTGCCTCCGCCGAGTGCAGCAACGAGCACTGAAGCCATCGGGCTGCCGGGAGCTTCGCCCTCCCGGCCGCCCCCCCCCCCCCCCCCCCCCCCGCCCCGCCCCCCCACCCCACACCCCGGAAAAAACCCCAGCGGGCCCCCAACGCCACGCCACCACCCCCCACCCCCCCC